>NZ_CP046266.1:2687692-2990576 GCF_009720625.1 Metabacillus sediminilitoris | reverse complement strand
ATTCATATATGGCCATCACATGAAAAGGTAATCCATGAAGAAACGGTTGGAGCAGTATGGGGAACGCCTACAATTGAAAATGTGGATCAGTTAACAAAAATACCTGTGGTTGGGATTACTTTTCACGATGGAATGCAATTATTGGAACGTATGCAAAAAGAAGAAATCAAAGTTGTCGTGAAAACGGTCGTACGGACCGGAATCAAACGAGTCAGTTTACCGATTGCTTCGATACCAGGTAAGACAGATCAATACATTTTAGTCTCAGGTCATTACGATTCATGGCATAAAGGTGCAACCGATAATGCTGGCGGTAATGCATTATTGCTTGAATTGGCACGGGTATTTTCAAATAAAAAAGGAGGTTTGACACGAGGGATCAAATTGGCATGGTGGCCCGGACATTCAAATGGAAGATATGCGGGCTCTACATGGTATTGTTCATTATTGGCATGAAATCAATGAAAAGTGCATTGCACACATCAATGTGGATTTCCCTGGAACCATGGGAGGGATCAACGTCATTCCAAGGTCAAGCTCCATCGAGGATCGAAGATTACTAGAAAACATTATTGCTTATTTTACAGGTCAAAAGCCAAATCATTTCGTATACCTCCCTCGCGGTGCAGACCAATCCTTTTGGGGGACGAATGTTCCGATTCATATTCAGTTTAAGTATGAACCTAATGAAGATGAAAAGATCTATCAAACACCTGGCGGTAATTGGTGGTGGCATACAGAGGAAGATTTGTATGACAAAATTGATTTAGAACTATTAGTTCGGGATACGAAGTTGCATACTTCGCTTGTCTATGAACTTACCAATTTAGCAATTATACCGCTTAATCTAACGTTATTTGTAAATAATAGCCGAAAAATCATCGGAGAAATTGACAGAAATTCAGATGACCAATTTGATTTTACACCGATTCATAAAGCGCTTGATTTACTAACTGAACAGGTAAAAACACTTTCGGATACAGAAATTGAACATGCTGATGCATATAACAACATGATAAAAGTAGTTGGTGGAACATTAAATAGACTAATGTTTTCTTATTCCAGCAAGTATGAATACGATAATACCTATCCATTTCAACCATATCCAGGTTTAGCAAAAGTGAGGAATATTTACTCAGGAAACGTATCATCAGAAGATTTTTTGTTTACAAAGACTTATTTTGTTAGGCAAAGAAATCGTTTTGTGAATGAAGTAAGAGAGGTATGTTGTAAGATTGATGATTATATAAAGAGTTTTTTCTGTGTTTCATAATTTGAGATTGGTTTAAATAATCATTATTTATTAGATAGGCTACACTTAGTTGGACTGTTCTTTTAAGGTCAGTAGACTACATATAATACATTTGAGGAGAATCTACAATGACTAAAAAAGAACGTTGAACATTTACTGAAGAATTTAAACAATAGATTCCAATTTTATTAACAGGGGATTTCAATACTAGTCCTAATAGGCTTCCACATCAAACACTAACAAGTGATGGAGCATTTGCTGATCTATGAGTAACTGCTCAAACCTGAATTAATGAAGATCTTGGCTTGGAACTTTCAATGGTTTTGATGATCCTACAGAGTGCGGACCGGAAAGACGACTTGATTGGATTTTTGCAAAAGGAAATGTCTTAACAAAAACTATTGAAATAGTAAATTTTTATAAAAAAGGCTAATTCCCAAGTGATCATTATCTTGTTATTGTTAATAAGTGGAAATGTTTTTTGATTTGTCTTTCGTACTTAGCTAGCGTGCTTTGGTTCATTGCCTAGCAACGGAGCAAGCGTACAATAACAGTTTTTTGTGATAATCGTAATGTTCAAAACTTGCTCTAAGATTTAGCAGCTCATAAATTGATAGTAAAGGTCACCATCAATTTATGAGCTGCTTATATATGTCAAGTCTGCTAACGAAATTCTACTATCAATTGTAAACAATTCACATTGCTTTTGGTCACATCGAATTACTAAAAACCTTAATAAACATATTTAAAGCACAAACTCTTTGTTTTAATCCACTTCTAGCAGCTCCCATTCAACCGAGGTAACAATTCTTGGGATGATATCGAAAGGTATTGTTCGTTCAGAATATGTATCATTTTGGTTCCCATCATAAAGAGTAAATGTGATACCCTGTTTCATCATTTGCGACTGCATAGAAAAATTTCTCTCTGTTACCTCATCAATTCCCATTCTAGAAAATTGTTGAAAAAGTTTCTCGTATGGCCCTCTTACTTGTCCTTTGTGATCAAACATCTCATCGTAAAATGAATGTTTAACATAATCTGAAAATATTTGTTTGTTTTTCACTGTAAGTACTGTCACCTTTTTATTCCTCCAAATTTTCATCTACAGTCACCCTAAACAATGTTATTTTTAGTTACATTAAGAACAACATTGTTTAGTATAAGGAGTCAAACTAGATAAGTATGTCGAAAAAAGGTCGGAAAATGTGTCGATTTTGTGTAGTTGTATGTTTTAGTAAATAACATGTTCCAAAATATGAGATTTAAGATTGTTAAATTAATGTAAATAGTTGATATTTTGTAAGAAAATATAACAATTGTTGTTATATTTTATAACTTAATAGTTTATAATTTATTTAATTGTTCAGAAAACAAATAAAATTCACTAATTAAGGAAAATCATGATGATACATAGAAGAGGAGGACTTGATGAGGTTTACAATTAGTAAAAAACTAATCATAGGATTTTTGATTGTAGCACTTTTCTTTGGAGCAACAAGCGGAATTTTTTATTATAACTTAAGTAAGGTGAACAACTCCTATTCTGATTTGATTAATCGACGAGTCAATATTTTAAATAATGCTAAAGATATACAAATATTAGCACACCAACAAACTAGTAGTTTAAGAGGGTATCTTTTAACAGAAAGTCCTGAGTTTATAACAGAGCTTCAGAATGCGAATGCTGAAATGAATATGTTAATTAATAAAACAAGCTCACTAGCTATTGAGCCTGAAAGTAAAGCTACTGTTTTAAAGTTAGGAGAACTTAATCAAAACTTTAATAATAAATATGAAGGTTTATTAATGATGTTTGAAGAAAATGCCAGTAAACAAGCAGCTTCAGAATATTTTAAGACAGATGTGCTACCTATCGGGACTCAGTTTTCTCCATTAACGAAGTATCTTACTGAACGACAGCAGCAATTGATGAATGAATCAAGAGTGGAAAATACCGAACATGTAAAACAAATGAAAAAGATGACTATTTTTTTCAGTGTACTAGCATTATTATTAAATATTTTGATTGGACTTATTATATCTAAGAATATTACAAATAATCTTACTAAAATTACAAGAGTTATCAAAAGGTTGACTACTGAATCTAACGCTGTTAAGCAATTGCCCCAGATTGAGGTAAAATCACGTGATGAAATTCAAGATATTGCTATGGCGTTTAATAATATGACACAATCCCTCAAGGAAAAAAGCTGGTTAGAAACAAGTATTGCAGAAATGGCAACTATGTATCAAGGAATTCATGATCTTCAAACATTGGGGCAACAATTTATTAATAAAATCACACCAATGATTGGAGCAAATTACGGTGTTTTTTATGCTAGACAAGGAACAGTAGAACAGAGGTTTTATACGATTGCAGCATATGCATTTAATGGACAAGAGATGGGGGCATCAAGCTTCCGTTTCGGTGAAGGAATTGTAGGACAAGCAGCCCTTGAAAAGCGGACGATTCATCTAACAGATATCCCTGAAAATTATATAAAAATTGCCTCTGGTGTAGGTGAAGCTGCACCAGCAAGCATAATTGTAATACCGGTTGAATTTGAAGGAGAAATTACAGTCGTAATTGAAATAGCATCATTTAAGAAATTTACTGCTATTCAAGAAACCTTATTACAACAAGTAGCTAACCAAATTGGGATCACAGTAAAAAGTGTTAATGGACGTATGCAAGTAGAAACTCTACTAATTGAATCGAAAGCATTAACGGAAGAATTGCAAAGTCAGTCTGAAGAGCTGCAGCTGCAACACGAAGAATTAATTAGTATGAATGAAAAGCTTGAAGAACAATATAAGAGGTTAGAGCAAAAAACGAACGACCTAAACAATACAAAAATAGAACTTGAAGAAAAGGCTTTACAATTGGAACTTAATTCGAAGTATAAATCTGAATTTCTTGCCAACATGTCTCATGAATTACGTTCACCGTTAAATAGCTTACTAATTCTTGCTCATTTGCTTACAGAAAATAAAGAAGGAAATCTAACAGATCAACAAGTTATTTTTGCAGACACAATATATAAGTCTGGAAATGAACTTTTACAGCTAATCAACGAAGTGTTAGATTTATCGAAAATTGAATCAGGTAAGATCGACATTTTTCCTAATAAAGTCAATTTGAGGGATGTCTGTCTTTTTGCAGAACGTCAATTTCTTCAACTTGCTAATCAGAAAGGACTAAAGCTATCAATTTCTATTGAGGATAATCTCCCGGAAAGTATTTGGACTGATCAGCAGAGATTGCAACAAGTAATAAGAAATTTACTTTCAAACGCTTTTAAATTTACAGATAAAGGCGAAATCACAATGCATATCCATAAAGCAAAGATCGATATTCATCCTGCGATTCATACGATCAAAACGATTTTGGCCTTTTCAATAAAAGATACTGGTATCGGGATCTCAAAAGAGAAACAATCGCTAATTTTTCAAGCTTTCCAGCAAGGAGACGGGACAACAAGTAGAAAATATGGTGGAACAGGATTAGGTCTATCCATTAGTCGAGAAATTGCTCACTTATTAGGCGGAAGTATTGATGTTGAAAGTGTTCCTGAAAAGGGAAGTACCTTTACACTATACTTACCAGTCTTCGAGAAAAATAGCTTGAAAGAAACAGATCCTCATAGATTAGAAGCGGCAACATCATTAGAGATTGTTGATGAAAACAAGGAGCAGGATATCACTTTACAAAAAGAAGATTCCTTGTTAAATGGTAAAAAAATTCTTATCGTAGATGATGATATGCGTAACATCTTTGCTATCACGACGGCACTCGAAAGTAAACAAATGACCGTTGTCTTTGCTGAGAATGGTAAGAACGGAATTAATGTTTTAAGACAAAATCCGGACGTTGATATTATTCTAATGGATATTATGATGCCTGAGATGGACGGATATGAAACAATACGTACAATTCGTAAGATGCCCGAATTCGAAGACTTACCAATTATTGCATTGACGGCTAAAGCCATGAAAATTGACAAAGACAAATGTATTGAAGCCGGTGCATCTGACTACATTAGCAAACCAATATTTTTAGATCAGTTACTGTCATTAATTCAAGTTTGGTTATACAGATAGGTGGTAACAATGGTTAAAATGATAACGAATGAAATAGAACCTAACGATCTTGAAAGAATCGAAATTGACTTATTATTAGAAGGTATTTATCGACATTATGGATTTGATTTTCGAAATTATGTGTTATCTTCGATACGCCGACGCATTTGGCATCGGATGTATACTGAAAATTTATCAACAGTTTCGGCGTTACAAGAAAAGGTACTACATGATCCATTATTGATGAAAAGTCTTCTGGAAGATTTCTCAATTACTGTAACTGAGATGTTCCGTGACCCTAGTTTCTACATAGCATTTCGAAAAAAAATTATTCCGATATTAAAGAAATATCCTGAGTTTCGGATATGGCATGCAGGTTGTTCTACAGGTGAAGAGGTTTATTCTATGGCTGTTCTTTTATATGAAGAGGGTATTTACAAGAATGCTAGAATTTACGCTACTGATATAAATGAGTCAGCATTAGAAACAGCTAAGCAAGGTGTCTTTCCACTAAAAAAAATGAAAATATACACTAAGAATTATTTACACTCTGGTGGGACTAAAGCATTTAGTGAATATTACACCGTCAAAGATGAGAACGCAATTTTTCATACTTTTTTAGGAGAAAATATTGTTTTTGCTCAACATAACTTAGCGGTAGACCACTCATTTAATGAGTTTCACGTAATAATTTGCCGAAATGTCATGATTTACTTTAATTCAACATTACAAAATCGTGTGCACGAATTGTTCTATAATAGTCTTGTTTTATCTGGAGTATTAGGAATAGGTAAGAAGGAAGATATAGCATTTACCAGCCACAGTATGTGTTATGAGGAGATGGATTCTAATGAGAAACTATACCGAAAAATGGATCAAGCCTGATAAAAAAATAAATATATTATTAGTAGATGACCGTCCTGAAAATTTACTAGTGCTTGAAAGTGTACTTTCCTCACCGGAATATCATTTAATTAGTGTTAATTCAGGAGAAGAGGCATTAAAGTATGTACTAATGTACGATATAGCGGTTATTTTACTTGATGTACAAATGCCAGGATTAGATGGATTTGAAACAGCAAAAATGATAAAGTCTCGTGAGAAATCAAAACAAATTCCTATTATTTTCATAACAGCTATTAGTCAGGCTTTAGAGCATGTTAAAGAAGGATATCATGCTGGTGCGATCGATTATATATTTAAACCATTCCACCCAGAAACATTAAAGATGAAAATTGAGGCTTTCATTAAAATTTACAAATACCAAGAACAAATTAAGATGCAAAATGAAGTATTGAATGTAATCGGTGAGACGTTGGAGGATACACTTGTTACATTTGATGAAACAGGCAGAATGGTAACAATTAACCCAGCAATTACAAAAATGTTTGGCTATACAGAAGAGGAATTAATTGGTCATCCAATTAAAGTTATTGTTCCGGATTTATCAAGATTTTTTACGAAATCAAAGAAACTAGGGAGAATTATTGAAGTTTCTGCTTCTCGAAAGAATAAATCCATCTTTCCTGCAGACATCCAAATAGGTGAGGCAAGCATTGAAGATCAACTTATTTATGTTTGTTCAATTCGAGATGTCACTGAGAGAAAACTGCTTGAGGAAGAACGTTTTCGTAAAATATTTGAAGCAACACCTTGCCTTGTATCGTTACAATCAGTAGTTGATTGGCGCTATATTAATGTAAATAAGAGTTGGTTAACATATTCTGGTTATAACGAATATGAGGAAGTAATTAATCAAACATCTGTATCTCTAAAATATATTTTTCATTTAAATGAAAGTGGTGAAACAGTTGTCGATATGTCAGATCTTCACCATCCTGTCCAGAGTAGTAGGATTAAATATCTAAACAAATCTGGAGAATTACGAGAAGGGTTATTGTCGACTGAGTATATGGATTTACACGGAGAAAGATGCCTTTTATCTGTCATAACAGATATTACTGAAAGAGTATTGGTTGAAAAAGAAATGGCTCGATTAGATCGTCTAAATTTGGTCGGTGAAATGGCATCAGGGATCGTTCACGAAGTACGCAATCCGATGACAACTGTTCGTGGATTTTTACAAATGTCTAAGGATTTTCCGTCACATGAGTTTATAGATATTATGATTGAAGAGCTTGATCGAGCACATAATATTATTACTGAATTTCTTTCTGTATCAAAAACGAACAGCGTTGAACGAATTTCAAAAGATCTTAATGAAATTATCGAGCTCTTGTTTCCACTAATCCAGGCGAAAGCCCTGTACTCAGATCTTCAAGTGCATCTTGATTTGAATTTATGCCCTGTATTACAAATAAATGAAAGGGAAATCCGACAATTAATCTTAAACCTTGCACTTAATGGACTTGATGCAATGTCAGCTGGAGGTACATTGACAATCAAAACATTTCAAGAAGATAATGAAGTAATTTTGGCTATACAAGATGAAGGTTGCGGAATAAAGAAAGAAGTTATAGATAAAATTGGTACACCTTTCTTTAGTACTAAGAAAGATGGCACAGGTCTTGGTTTATCGATTTGTCATAAAGTTGCTTCTGAACATAACGCTACAATTAAGATTAATACGAGTAACCAGGGGACAACATTTTTTGTTCATTTTATCATTAAAGGAAACCAAGTTAATGTGGTATCATAATCCATATGTCAATCTTTAGTGATAAACTTTAAAGAATTAGATGGAATTTTATATAAAATTATAATTTCATTGTTTTTATTATGTAAAATAATGAGAACTAACCAATCAATAGAATGACTAAGCCGCTAATTAAAAAAGCACTGCCTAAGGCGTGCTTTTTTGAGTTCCTTTCCTCTATCAGCTTCGAAAAATAAGTACTCTTCATCTAAATTGGATTTATATTTGCTTTCAAATTTAATCGTGAAGAATTGTTAATGTGTGTGATAAAAATATGGTTCGTAACTTTTATATATAAGTGATTCGAAAAATCGTACTATTTTGATTTATGCTAATAAAGAAACAGTTTGGAATGCTATACTCATGAGGAAAATATTTCTCAATGCTATTCACCTGGGTACACTTGAGATATTCCCAGCTTGAAAGTTAGAGAAAAAATGTCACTTTTACTTAATGCCTAGCATCCAGAATAATCTAACTGAACAACTTCCTATGACAGCAATAATACAAAATTAATCGTGAATTTACTATTTATTTTGACTCGCAACAAATTCAGATAACCTTTCTATTAGCTGGAGAAAGCAATAGAACAAGAGTGACAATTAAGGGAAAGAGATCCATAATATGTAAACATTTCATAATCAAATACTTACATATAGACCATTCAAGTCACGCTCACGGAAAGTGTATCTACCAAAACGATCCGAATCCTTTTGATAACCAATTTATTTTCATTCTTTAATCGTTGAGTTGACTTCCAAAAAAGTGAATAAATTATTAAAAAATCAAAGAAATAATAACAAAAATAAATTGAAAGTGTGCAGTGAAGTATCCATCCCTAGATTTTTCAAGAAAGGAAATGTACAATATATAATGCGGAAAGTGTAATTATGAAAAAATATATAAATGAGTAGGGGAAAAAATGATTGCAAAGACAGAAGAAGATTTTAAATGTTTGAAAGAAATAGGCGCAATAGTAGCAGCCATTCGTAATGAATTGGTTAAAAGAACAGTTCCTGGTATAACGACCATAGAACTTGATGATCTTGCCGGAGAGCTTTTTGAAAAGGCCGGTGCAATATCAGCTCCAAAAGGTGAATATGATTTTCCAGGTTATACGTGTATAAGTGTCAATGACGAGGTGGCACATGGTATTCCGGGTAAACGCGTTATTCAAGAAGGGGATCTTGTTAATATTGATGTGTCTGGTTCTAAGAACGGTTATTTCGCAGATACAGGGATTTCCTTTGTTGTTGGTGAAGGTGAAGAAATTTTAACTAAAGTTTGCGAAGTGGCTAAAAAAGCATTTGAAGCAGGACTAAAAAAAGCAAAGCCTGGTTCTAAAAAGAGCGGAATTGGAAAAGTCGTATATCAAACAGCTAGAGAACATGGATTAACAGTGATCAAAAACCTAACTGGACATGGAATTGGGCGCAGGATTCATGAAGCACCTGATCATATTTATAATTATAATGATACATGGGACGATGAGTTATTAAAGGAAGGTATGGTTATTGCATTTGAACCATTCATTTCCACTCTTGAAGAAGAAGTATTTCAAAAAGATGACGGGTGGACATTTGCTACTGAAAAAAGCTATGTAGCACAGTTAGAACATACTATTATTCTATCTAAGAATGGACCCATTATCATAACATTGTAATTTTTCATTTGAAATTATCTGATTTCTTTTCTTATTAAAACAAATCAATGAAGATAACTCATCTTTCAGTTAAGACCGCTATGATATACAGTTTTGTCTTCCCCCATATATTCTAACCTCTAGGAGGTATGGTAGATGAGAGAGCAAGTAGGCCGATGTGTTAAATGCAATAAAACAATCTATTGCTTGGATGGTTTTTTAGACGGAATTATAACAGAAGATAAGATCCTTTATTGTTTTTCATGTCGTTCAGATTCTTATGAGATTTTAGAAGAGTGAAGTTTTATTTGCATTAGAAAAGTTAATAGGGTTTTTATCTTAGGCTCTTTTCTCCCGAGCGAAAACATTTGAGATTGATTGGAGCAGATTGCGAGACTCCTGCGAGAGCAGCGGGGAAGGTGAGACTCATGCAGGCGTTTACGCCGCGGAGGAAAGCGAGCAACTGAAGGGAAATCAACCACACCGTATTACTTGGTAAATAGCAACAAAGTATAAGAAAAAACAACCTTATCTTATATCATTTTTTGTTGAAGCTATATACTTATTTAATAGCACGTTAACGACATTAGATACTGGTTTGAAAAATTACTTTTCAGACCAGTATCTTTTCGTTTTACATAAACTCTTTATTTACATGAATGGATACATATTTAGGTAAAATAAGTGTATGATTCATTAGAATTTTAATGAATAAAGGCAATTAAGCTATTTTAAAATTTCAAATTTTAGATAAGTTTAAAGTCCTTAAATAAAGTGTATAGAACAATAAGGAGTGATAAAGATTCGAAAATGGTTTAGTAAAATAATATCATTACTATTGATTATCTTTATATCAATTGCCATCATCATTCACGTAAATATATCCAAAGCCTCAGAAGCATCTAAATTTGCCTCAGAGGAAGAAGCGATCATCACGATTTATTTAGCAGGGGATTCTACCGTTTCACATTATGGAATTACTTTAGCTCCTAGAAAAGGATGGGGGCAAGAAATAGCACAATTGTTTAATGAAAATATTATCATTAAGAATCATGCGGTTCCAAAGCGAAGTTCAAAAAGTTTTATTCATGAAGGCAGATTAACTGATTTACTCAAAAACATTAAAAAGGGAGATTATCTTTTCATTCAATTTGGACACAATGATGAAAAGGAAGAAGATCCCACAAGATATACATTACCTGATACAACATATAAAAGTTACTTAAAACAGTATATCAATGGTGCTCGGTCAAAAGGTGCAATACCAGTGCTTATTACCCCTGTCGAGAGAAGGCGTTTTTCTCCGGATGGACATGCTTTATATTCTCATGGAAAGTATCCTCTTGCTATGAAGGAGTTAGCAAAAGAAGAGAATGTTCCTCTTATCGATTTAACAGAAAAAAGCAAAGCGATGTATGATCGATTAGGGCCCAAAAAAACCAAAAAGGTTTTCATGTGGTTAGATGCTGGAATGAATCCTAACTATCCAATGGGGATAACAGATAATACACATTTTCAAGAATATGGGGCCCAACTTATCGCTTATTTAGTTGTTGAAGGAATCTATGAAGTAGATTTGCCTCTTAAACATAATATTGATCAGGATATAATCATAAAATTAAACAGCAAAAAATAACTAGTAATAGCTGTGATATTTATTTCTATATATTATAATAAGAAAATCAACAGCTATTTTAAAAGGAGATTTTAATATGCAAAATAACGATCAAAACCAAAATGCAGATACACAACCAACAGAAAAAAAGAAAGTTAGCTTACAGGAATTAATGAAAAAACAACTTGAAAATAAAAAACAAGCTCAAGGAAATGGGAAACAATTAAATAAGGGAATGGCTGCAAATCAAAAGATGAAAAGCCAGCAAACAAAAAAGGCTAGTAATACACGTAGAAAAATGGGAAGCTAATGATGAGTAACTGAAAAACCGTGAGGATGTATAATCTTCACGGTTTTTTTAGGCGTATAACTATTTATGTACGACTTTAAGATCGATACTGGCTAAAGCTGTAGGTAAATCTGCAAATGTAGTGATCCCCTTAAAGTTAACACCTATTGATACGATGGTTTGAGCAATTTCTGGTCGTATTCCTGTAATAATTGTCTCTACACCCAACAATCTAAGCGCGTTAATAACCTTAAATAAATTATCAGCGACCATTGTATCAATTACAGGGACTCCCGTTACATCTAAAATTAAATATTCGAGTTTGAGTCTTGAAGATTCTTCCATGGTTACTTCCAGTATTAATTGAGAGCGATGTGTATCTATTTCACCAATAATCGGAACAACAGCCACACTTTTATTTATTGGCACAACTGGTACGGAAAGCTCTTCCAAGGCTGTATAGGCAATTTTCATTAATTTATTACTATATTCTTCATAAACCCTGCCAAATTCTGCACTAATTTCATCAAGTAATGGGTCAATGATTTTACTAACATCTAACATGGTGATAGCAGCAAATTGTTTTTGTTCTAATTCAACTGTAAAAACATCCCAAATCACTGTTCGATAAAATGCAAGTGATCTTAGTGCTCTTGATAATGAAATGTTATTGACCAGATAACCCGCTTCAGAAGTAGCCCAATCCTTTAATTCCTCTGATACTTGCTGAGAATCTATTAGTGATTTACCCAATATTTCAATCAAATTAGACGAATGTTTATTAAAACTTTCATCTTCGAGGTTCATAAATTTATTTACATCATTAGAATATAACTCATTAAGTAATTCAGAAACATTGTTAGCTAAAATTTCTTTATTTTTGATTATTTTCTGACCAATATAATATAATTCGTCTTTCAATTTACTCACCCTCTATTTTTTATCCACGATATTATCATAACATAATTACCATTATTATATAGGAGAGGATGTGAAAGAAAAATTCATTTTGTTGTGTACTAATTAATAATGTAACAAAAACTGAAAAATACTAATCAATATGCTATAGTAAGTAAGCCTTTGTATGAATGGACGTATTACTAAAAGAAATGAGACGTGATTACCTTGACTGATTTTTTACAACTCGGAATTAGAAAAGAAATAAACTATACATTAAAATCATTGGGACTAGTGACACCTACTCCTATTCAGGAAAAAACAATTCCTACGATTATCTCTGGGAAAGATGTTATTGCACAAGCACAAACTGGTACAGGTAAGACACTAGCTTTTGTCCTGCCAATTTTGGAAAAGATTGATACGAACAGCTCTGATATTCAAGCACTTATCTTAACTCCAACACGTGAATTAGCGCAGCAAATTACAAAAGAAATAAAAAAAATGATTGAGAACTTAGATGAAGTGAATGTATTAGCTGTTTATGGCGGTCAGGATGTAGCACATCAGCTGAAAAAATTAAAGGGTGCCCAGCATATTGTCGTTGCGACTCCTGGACGGTTATTGGATCACATACGTCGTGAAACAATTGATCTTTCTACTGTTCAGATGTTAGTTTTAGATGAAGCTGATCAAATGTTGCATATGGGATTTTTACCAGAGGTTGATGATATTATTTATGAAACACTGTCTACTCGTCAAACGATGTTATTCTCTGCAACGATGCCAAGTGAAATCAAAAGTCTTGCAAAAAAATATATGATCGAACCTGAAAATATTCAAGTGAAAAAGACACGAATAACAGTTGACGAGATTAAACAAGTGGTCGTCGAAACAACTGACCGTCGAAAACAGGCAACATTATTTCATTTATTACAAGAACACCGTCCATTTTTAGGAATTATCTTTTGTCGAACTAAAATTCGTGCGAAAAAGCTTTATGATGCTTTAATTGCAAACGGGTATGAAGCTGACGAACTACATGGTGATTTAACTCAAGCCAAACGTGAAAAAGCAATGAAGCGTTTCCGCGAAGCAAAGATTCAATTTTTAGTCGCTACAGATGTGGCTGCAAGAGGTATTGATGTAGAGGGTATAACACATGTATTTAACTATGATATACCTCAAGATGTTGAAAGCTATGTGCACCGCATTGGGAGAACTGGACGTGCAGGAGGAGACGGAGTTGCTTTCACGTTAGTTGCTCCAAAGGATTATGACTTCTTACATATGATTGAGAAGGGAATTAATCAAACGTTAGAAAAACAAGTAATTAAAGGGATTAGCATTCCTGATCGTGAAGACTATCAAAAAGAGAGACAAGAACAAACGAAAAAAGCAGGCCGTTCCATAGCTATGAGGAATGAGGGAAGAAAGGATTCTCATAAAAATTCAAATAAGAAACCGATTGTTCAAAGACAAAATAAGAAGTCAACAAATTCCAAGAATTCAAGAAGAAGAACTCGTTAAATAAGTTTAAAAAGAGGATGTCAAAAAATTATTTGACATCCTCTTTTCTTATCCCGTAATAAACGGCAGTAGGGATAACAGTTCAGTAAATGTAAATGTCCAACAACGCAGACAAGCTACAGGATATGGCATTTTAAGCGTGATAAACTAGCTTTATTTTTGCATATCCTTCTTAGTTATTTCACTTCTAATATTTGTATCCTTTGAAAATTCTGTATCCTGTTTTTTGTTGTTAGGATACTTGTTTTTACGTTCACGGTTATCGTTTCGGTTTGTCATCTTGCTTACCTCCCCTCAGGTAGTTTCATCACTAATTTGCCCAATGAGGAGGTTTTTATTTATTATAGAAACTGTCTTTATGTCGCAAGCTTTGTCCTAAAATCCACCTTCACCTGGAGTAAATGGTAGACTGAATTTTTGTTCAACAGCACGAAGTCGTTGATTTAATCGATTGAGACGACGTGTATGTTGTTCAACTCTTTCATTTATTTGTGTTACTTGGTCATTTAAACGGTTGATTTCGCGGTTTATTCTATTAATTTCTCTATTCATGCGGTTATTCTCTTCATTTTGTCTTTTCACTTCATTATTAAGTCTTGTTAATTCTCTTGCTTGTCGTTCATTTTGTCTTTCAAGTGCTGATAGTCTTCTTTCAACTGCTGGTGGCTGTCTAAAGGAATCAACATTGGCTTGGTATGGAAGATAAGGATCAGCTTGATAATGAATATATTGATTATCTTGCAGCGGATAAAAGTGATTATAAGGACCATATGGATTCATGAAGGAAACACTCCTTAATTTTTAATTGGATGAAATCCATATATGTGTATGTAGGTGAGTGCGGAGTGCCACGGCAAATGCCTAAAAAAGCAAACAAGATGAATCACTTGTTTGCTTTTTTTACTTTGAGAATTTACCAAATTTTCTATTGCTGTTCTTTTTGGACGATCATTTTTTCCTTTTGCTTTCTAAATGAGATTGCTCTCTTTTTCATCGACTTTGTTAAATAGCCGCCTTTGAAAGATCGTATCTCATACGACATTAGAAATGCTGTGGGTTCATAACTGTTAATTATTTCCAGTAGCTCATTTTCTCGAGACCGCTTTGCAACGATATCTAATCGATAGCGTACTGTATTGATGCCTTCTCCTTCAAAAACAGTAACACCAAAACCAGCTGTACGTAACGCATTTATAAGGTCAAGATTTTTATTAAGAATATTAGCTTGATAGGTAATAAAACCAATGGCTAATTTTCTTTCCAGCATGCCGCCTAATAGTAAGCCAATACTGAAACCTACAACATAAGCAATGATGTTATATAAATTAGATAGATCTTGAAAAACGATTGCTAAGCTAACGATATAAATGATTCCTTCTAACAAACCGACGCCAGCTGCTGACTTTGTTTGGTTTTTTACAAGAAGAATTGTCCTAATCGTTAAAATTGGTACATAAATTAGCTGAAGGATAAAAATCAATAAAGCTTCTAATAACACGATGGAATAACCCCTTCTTTATGTAATAATGAACACATATTACATTTAAATGAATTGGAAAAAATGCTAGAACTTCAAAAGCAGATCTACATAGATTACTCTTTTTTATAGCATTAAAGTCCTAAGATCATACTAATAATTTATTGTAAAAACAAGTGAATTAATATTTATATTCATTTAATAAAAAACTAGTCATTTTAACAAGTGTATTTTTACTTATTTTATTTTGTACGAATAATGGTCTTTCGCATAGGGACAAATCTTAAAATTGAAAAATATTATTAGAAAAACCTTGCTTAATCTCGAAAAATGGTATAATCTAAACCTCAAGTTTTAATATTTCAAAATTTAATAATGTTCAGGCAATGGGTGTTAAATGATTAAATTCTTTTAACTTAAAAGGGAAGTCGGTGTAATTCCGACACGGTCGCGCCACTGTAAAGGGGAGCTTCTTATCATAAACCACTGTTTCATAAAGAAATGGGAAGGGATATGAAGTGAGGAACCTAAGTCAGGAGACCTGCCTATTGTATGCACTTATTACCTACGCGAAATAGGGAGAGTGGTGGTCATGTTGAAAAAATCGATTTATTTCAACTCTAGTTAATTATGTCTATCAATCGTCTCTCTATTCATTAGAGAGGCTTTTTTGTTGGATAAATTGACATGGAGGAGTAAATAAGATGAAAATAAAAAATTCAAATATAGGTTATCCAAGAATTGGTGAGAACCGCGAGTGGAAAAGGGTTTTAGAATTATTTTGGTCAGATCAAATAAATGAAGAACAGTTCAACAATGAAATGGTAAAAATACGCTTATCACATCTTGAAAAACAACAAGAAAAAGGAATCGATCTCATTCCAATTGGGGATTTTAGCTACTATGATCAAGTATTAGATACTGCCGTTATGTTTGGTTTAATACCTGAGCGATTTAAAAATGAAGTGCAAAACGTAACACTAAAAACATATTTTGAGATTGCAAGAGGCAGCAAAGGTAAAGTGGCTGCAGAAATGACGAAGTGGTTTAATACGAACTATCATTATATTGTACCTGAGCTAGAGCACGCAAAACCTAGATTACTAGAAAATCGTATATTATCATTATTTCAAGAAGCAAAAGAAAAGTTAGGTATTAATGGAAAACCAGTTATTCTTGGTCCAATTACCTTATTATCTTTATCTAAAGGATATAATGAGCAACAAAAAGCGGAGTTATTACATTCGTTAATTCCGTTGTATCTTGAGGTATTTAATCAGCTTAAGGATGCTGGGGCAAAATGGATTCAAATTGATGAACCTATTTTAGTTAAGAATGTTGAGAAAGATTTAATCAATGAGTTTAAAGAAGTTTACACTGTTTTTCATGAAGGTCTAAAGGATGTAAATATTATCCTTCAAACCTATTTTGAAAAAATTGAATTTTATGAGGAAATTATTCAATTACCTGTGCAAGGTATCGGTCTTGATTTTGTACATGATGACGGGGGCAATCTCGAACAAATCAAGAAACATGGATTCCCAAGTGATAAAGTCTTGTTTGCAGGTGTCATTGACGGTCGTAATATTTGGAAAGCTAATCTGGTGGAAAAATCAACATTACTTTCAACTCTTACGGAATTCATTGATGAAGAACGTCTATTTATTCAACCATCATGTAGCCTGCTACATGTTCCAGTAACTGTAAAAAATGAGCACTACTTAGACACTCAAGTGAAAAATGGACTCTCATTTGCAGATGAAAAATTAGAAGAAGTTGTACTGTTAACAAATTTTGTAAATAAAAAAATATCTGTTACTGAACTGGATCAGCATGATCATTCCATACGTTCTCTAAAAAATTCTGCCCATCGAAACGTAAAAGATGTAAAAGAAAAATTGAAAAATCTTAAAAGCTTTTCTGCAACACGTATTGATGCTGCTGAAAGAAAAGAATTACATGAAAATCGCTGGAATTTACCTATCCTGCCTACGACAACGATCGGAAGTTTTCCGCAAACAAAGGAAGTTCGCAGCCAGAGGTTAAAATGGAGAAAAGGTGAATTATCTAATGATCAATATGAAGAATATATTAAAAAAGAAATAAAAAAATGGATCGAAATACAAGAAGAACTTGGATTAGATGTCTTAGTTCATGGTGAGTTTGAGCGAACAGATATGGTAGAGTTTTTTGGAGAGAAATTAGAAGGAGTTGCCATCACCAAATTTGGCTGGGTTCAATCATATGGTTCACGATGTGTGAAACCACCTGTTATTTTTGGTGATGTGTATTGCTTAGAAAATATGACTGTTAAGGAAACCGTATATGCACAATCACTTACCAAAAAACCTGTAAAAGGAATGTTGACAGGTCCTGTTACCATCGTAAATTGGTCATTTGTGAGGGATGATATTAGCAGGGTTGATGTGTTAAACCAAGTAGCATTAGCAATACGAAAAGAAGTTGAAGCACTTGAGGAAAATGGAATTACTATGATTCAAGTTGATGAAGCAGCATTACGGGAAGGGTTGCCCTTAAAAGAAGAAAAGACAGAAGATTACTTAAATGCTGCTGTTTATGCGTTTAAATTAGCGACATCCTCTGTAAATGATGATACACAAATTCATACGCATATGTGTTATTCAAATTTTGATGATATCATTCATGCAATTGATGCACTTGATGCTGATGTTATATCCATTGAAACATCACGGAGTCATGGTGAATTAATTACATCTTTCGAACAACATCATTATAACAAAGGGATTGGTTTGGGCGTATACGATATTCATAGTCCGCGTGTTCCAACATTAGAGGAATTATCACAAAATATAAAACGAGCTCTTGAAGTCTTGGATTATCGTGCTTTTTGGGTTAACCCTGATTGTGGGTTAAAAACAAGAGGTGAAGTAGAGACAGTTGAGGCGATTAAAGTTATGGTTAAAGCTGCACAAATTTACCGTGAAAAACTTAATACAGTTTCTATATAGAAGGAATATGCTTGCACCTTTTAACACTACTACTATTAAGTAAGTAGTGTTTTTTTTTTTTTTTACAAGATAGGGAAATCATTTTTCAAGTATTACACCAATAATGTAGTAATAGAGTTCTGTTTCTATTCATAGTATAAGTAGTGTTTATCAAAAAATTGGTAATTTAAAATGATTTAATAATGATTTTAAATATTAAATTATAATTATTATAAAAAAGTATTGATTTTTAATTAATAGATGATATTATAATACACATATTCAAAAAATTTATGAGGTGATTTTTACATGACTAATAATAAACTTACTACAAGTTGGGGTGCTCCTGTAGGGGACAACCAAAATTCAATTACAGCAGGAGGGCGCGGCCCAACATTAATACAAGATGTACACCTTTTAGAGAAATTAGCACATTTTAATAGAGAACGTGTTCCAGAGCGTGTTGTTCATGCGAAAGGTGCTGGAGCTCACGGTTACTTTGAAGTAACAAATGATGTGACAAAATATACAAAAGCTGCACTTTTTTCTGAAGTAGGAAAGCAGACTCCTTTATTTGTTCGTTTTTCAACCGTAGCTGGTGAATTAGGATCAGCAGATACTGTTCGTGACCCACGCGGATTTTCAGTTAAATTTTATACAGAAGAAGGTAACTATGATATTGTAGGGAACAATACACCAGTATTCTTTATTCGAGATGCTATTAAATTTCCTGACTTTATTCATACACAAAAAAGAGATCCACAAACACACTTGAAAAATCCAACTGCTGTATGGGATTTCTGGTCATTATCTCCAGAGTCTTTACACCAGGTAACAATTCTAATGTCTGATCGTGGAATCCCAGCTACATTACGCCACATGCATGGTTTTGGGAGCCATACATTCAAATGGACAAATGCCGAGGGTGATGGTGTGTGGATCAAATATCACTTTAAAACAGAACAAGGTGTTAAAAACCTCAGTCCAGAAGTAGCTGCACAAATCGCAGGAGAAAATCCAGATTATCATACGGAAGATTTATTTAATTCAATTGAGAAAGGCGATTTCCCAGCATGGAAATTATATGTTCAAATTATGCCTTTAGAAGATGCAAACACATACCGTTTTGACCCATTTGATGTAACAAAAGTATGGTCACAAAAAGACTATCCATTAATTGAAGTTGGTCGTATGGTATTAAACAGAAATCCAGAAAACTACTTTGCAGAAGTAGAACAAGCGACATTCTCACCTGGTACAATTGTTCCTGGTATTGATTTTTCACCAGATAAAATGCTTCAAGGTCGTTTATTCGCATACCATGATGCACATCGATACCGTGTAGGTGCTAATCACCAAGCCCTTCCGATCAACCGTGCAAGAAATGAAGTAAAAAATTATCAACGTGATGGTCAAATGCGTTTTGATGGTAATGGTGGTAAGTCTGTATACTATGAACCTAATAGCTTTGGTGGTCCAACTGAATCACCTGAAGATAAACAAGCTGCATTTCCTATTACTGGGGTAGCTGAAAGTGTTACTTATGATCATAATGATCACTATACACAAGCTGGTGACCTATATCGTTTAATGACTGAGGAGCAACGTGCACATCTTGTCTCTAACATTGTTGGGGCTATGATGCCTGTAACAAAAGAGGATATTAAACTTCGTCAAATCGCTCATTTCTATAAAGCAGACCCGGAATATGGAACACGAATTGCTGAAGGATTAGGATTATCTGTTCCAGAAGCAGTAAAATAATTTACTAGATTAGTTGATCATAAAATTATTATCTTAATTCTCAATAAATACTCATTTATTCTCATTTAAAAGCACCCAATTTGATTAGGGTGCTTTTGATTATGGAAAAAGATAACAGAAAAATGAGCTTTTTCAGCTTCGTTTTGTGGTGAAATTAATGAATTTCAATTAAACTTCGTATCTAAATATGTAAGGAAGATTTTCCCCCATGTATAATAATAGACAAACAATAAATTTTTTATGAATACAAAATAGGAGGGTAATATGAAAAAGCTTTTTGTTGATAAATCAATTGAAATAAATACACCTGCAGAAAAGATTTGGGAAATTCTCACCATGCCTGAATATACAACAAATTGGGCGAGTGAATTTTCAAGTGGAGGCCCTCAGTTCCGTTTAGAGTCTGAATGGAAACTAGGCAGTTCTGTTCTATGGAAAGCGCAGGATGGCACAGTTATTGTAGAAGGAGCTGTAACATCTATTGAAAAAAATAAACTTCTTCGTTTTACTGTTTTTGATGTAAGAAGTGAGGAGAGACCAAAGGTTACTGATGAAGATGGGATTACCTTTCAATTAATTGGAAATTCAACTAAAACGACACTACATATATTACAGGGAGATTTTTCTGTCATGAAAGATGGAGAGAAGTACCGTGATTTAAGTGCAGAAATTTGGGACAAAGTCTTACCGATTGTAAAAGAGCTGGCAGAAAAGGGAGAAAAATAGTTAACCTAATTAGAATAAATTAGTTATTTCCAGTGTGAAGGATAACCACTCAAATGGTAAGTCTTCAAAAAATGCTCGTGTGTTAAATCTTAAAAAAATTTTCTTCTATATTTAAGGTGTAGCAAGCCAAATTCTCACTAATTAGCAATCGTTTGAGAAGTTTGGCTTTTTGTTATCAGATTTAATGATAAAATCTCTTATTATTACATATTAAAATCTCAGTTCATAATGTTACTACAGCAGCAAATGCTTCACTGTGTTCGCGACGTTCCTGGCGGACTTTAGTTCTCTGCGGTGCCGTATTATACAGCATGATTTCTTCATCAGATTCCGGGATGACTTTTGGAACTTGCACGGGTTTCCCTTGTTCATTTAATGCTACAAACGTTAAAAACGAAGTTGCTGCAAGCTTGCGATCACCTGATTTTAAATCCTCCGCAATAACCTTGACAAAAACCTCCATTGACGAACGGCCAACATATGAAACATATGATGTAACACTGACGGAATCGGTTTGCCGAATAGGCCTTAAAAAATCAACAGAATCTGTTGAAGCTGTGACAACATCAAAGCGTGAGTGTTTTGCTGCTGAAATGGATGCCACATCATCTATATAACTCATAAGTTTTCCCCCAAATAGGGTATTGTGATGATTTGTATCCAACGGGAATACTCGGCTAGTCTTAATGACAAGTGATTCTTTACATGTTTTAGCTGTTCTTTCATTCATGTGTGCTCGCTCCTGGTATATTTATATTTTTTAGAACGTCCAATACTGCGTTTATTGTTATTTTTTATGTTTTTGTGATTTTACCCCGAGTGGTAGCGAACCATTCGGGGTCTTCTTTTTATTATTTCCACCAAGTATCGAACATAGAAGCTGGAAGTTGACGTTTATGTTGAGTAATTAAATAGCGATTTTCAATTTTATCAGCAATTTCTTTCTCAACCTTCTTGCCTTCTAGGTAGTCATCTAATTGATCATAGGTAATGCCCAGCTCAGTTTCGTCAGCTTGTAGGGGAGTATGATCAAGTAAATCTGCTGTCGGTATCTTGAGATATAATCGCTCAGGTGCATCTAATTCTTTGAGCAAGCTTTTTCCTTGTCGTTTTGTTAAACCTGTCAGCGGAAGGAGGTCAGCTCCACCATCGCCATATTTTGTGAAAAATCCTGTAACAGCTTCTGCTGCATGGTCTGTTCCAATAACTAAGAGTCCATTTTGACCTCCAACTGCATATTGTGTGATCATTCGAACTCTCGCTTTTACATTCCCTTTATTAAAGTCTGAGAGGGCATCGTCAGTCGTTGCTTTATAGCTTTTAGTGAAAGAATCAACAGTTTCCAATATATCAAATGCAATGCTTTTATCAGGTTTAATGAAAGATAATGCTAATTGTGCATCATCTTCATCTTTTTGAATCCCGTAAGGAAGGCGAACTGCGATAAATTTAGCATCATAACCTTCTGTACGTAAATCCTCTACAGCAAGTTGTGCAAGACGGCCGGCAAGGGAAGAGTCTTGACCGCCGCTAATCCCTAATACAAACCCCTTTGCACCTGTTTTTCTTAAGTAATCTTTTAAAAATGTAATTCGAGCTTTTATTTCTTCTTTTGGTTCGATTGTTTCTTTTACATGCAATTCGCTCATAATTTGTTTTTGTAAATTCATTTCTGATTCCTCCTAAATGTATAAGGATTGTTCTTTAATATATCTGTAACACGCTTCAGGTAATAGATATCGCGGGTCTCCTCCTAACGAAAACTCGTCTCTGATATAGCTGGAACTTATTTCCATCGCAAGACCCTTGTCAATTAAATGAAATGTTTCGCCATCATCATTATTTCTTAAAATCGGAGAAGTACTAATGGCTTTCAACATGTTAATTCCATTTCTCGCCATGACAATGAACTTATTTTCTTTTACTAAAAGATCTGAATTACCCCATTTACCATTTCCGATATCAATTAATAAATCTGCACCCATTATAAAATAGATCGTATCATGTTTATATTTGCTCTTAAAGTATTTCAGTGTTTCGTAAGTCGAAATATTCCATGCATTTTGGTTCATTTCGTAATCATCAGCAATAAACTTTTCATTGTTCTCAATAGCAAAATGAAGCATATTAAGTCGGTGAACATCTTCTATCTGCATTTTTTTATCTCTCCGCTTACTTGAACAAGGTAAGAAAATAACTCGATCAAGTTTGCATCTGTTCAGGATTGTATTTGCAGTCCAAAGGTGTACATTTGTAATTGGATCAAAGGACGATCCGTAAATTCCGATTTTCCCCATTGTTCTCCTCCAAAATGTTGGTCATAACGAAAAAAGTCGAAGTATACTAGAAAGTCGGATTAATAAATCGATCTATTGCTTCATTTTGTATTTCTTGAGATCATCTCTGAAACCTTTTGTTGAACCTCATTAATATTTTTCATTTTGTTATCCCAGCATGCTTGACTTAAATCTACTGGATAATCTTCAGGGTGAAGGGAGCGCTTATATTCATCCCAGAGTAATTGTAAATTTTCCAGTGTATAATTTTGCATTTCCAATAAAGAGGGGGTATCGTATACGAGTTTCCCATTTTCAAATATTTTGTGATGTAGCTCTTTTGCATAAAAATTTGTAACAAATTTACTGACGAAAGTATGGACAGGGTGAAACATCTTTATTCTTTGTTCTCTTTCTGGGTTTTCATCGGAGAGAGTAATATAGTCACCTTCAGATTTATTATTTAACCTATTAATAATTCGATAAACTTTTTTCAGGCCGGGTGTCGATACCTTTTCTGGATTTGCGCTTATTTTAATTGTATCAATCATTTGTCCATCTTCATTCTCGATTGAAACGAGTTTATAAACAGCACCTAGAGCTGGCTGATCATATGCTGTAATTAATTTTGTTCCGATCCCCCAAATATCTATTTTTGCATCTTGTGATTTTAAATTGATTATTGTATTCTCATCTAAATCATTTGATGCAACAATTTTTGTATCTTGGAAACCAGCTTCATCTAACATAACTCTTGCCTTTTTTGAGAGGTAGGCTAAATCTCCGCTATCAAGACGAATACCGATAAAGTTTATTTTGTCTCCTAATTCCTTGGCAACTCTGATTGCATTTGGAACACCTGATTTTAATGTGTCATAAGTGTCGACTAGAAAAACACAATCCTTATGACGACGAGCATACTTATGGAAAGCAATATATTCATCTTTATAAGCTTGGATAAAAGAATGAGCGTGTGTGCCAGAAACAGGGATACCGAACAATTTTCCTGCTCTTACATTTGATGTCGCTTGAAAACCACCTATAAATGCAGCCCTAGTACCCCAGATAGCAGCATCCATTTCTTGTGCTCGACGAGTTCCAAATTCCATCACAGTATCGTTGCCGGCAACTTGTTTAATTCTTGCCGCTTTCGTAGCTATTAAGGTTTGATAATTGACAATATTTAATATTGCAGTTTCAATTAGTTGTGCTTCTGCTAGTGGTGCTTCAATACGAACGATTGGTTCATTTCCAAAAATCATTTCGCCTTCTAAGACAGAATAAACATTTCCAGTAAAGCGAAGGGTTTTCAAGTAAGATAAAAAATCTTCATCATAGCCTAATTCATCACTTAAATAGGCGAGGTCCGTTTCACTAAAATGAAAATTATTAAGATATTGAATAATTCTCTCAAGTCCGGCGAAAACAGCATATCCATTTCCAAACGGAAGCTTTCGAAAATATACTTCAAATACCGCTTTACGGTTGTGGATATCATCTTCCCAATATGATTCAGTCATATTGATTTGATAAAGATCAGTGTGAAGCGCTAAACTATCATCACTATAAGTGTTTTTCATAAAAATGTCCTCCAAGAGTTTCTAATTAAAAAATAGTAATGGGGATACCTAAACATATAAAATCAGTATTATACGACTTTTGCATTTAAACATGCTTTAAAATGAGTTATTGCCCAAAGATGACCTTGCTCTTTAAAGCTTGCAACTGCATTTTCATGTATAACAATTGAAAAACCTTTGTTATATGCATCAACAGCTGTATGAAGGACACAAATATCAGTACAAACACCAACAAGGTGGACTTCAGTAATTCCACGTTCTCTTAGTTTTATTTCAAGATTTGTTCCCGCAAACGCACTATAGCGAGTTTTATCCATCCAAAACACATTCTCTTTTTCTTTATTTTTTTCATAAGTATTAGCAAGTTTTCCAAATAGATTTCTACCTTCAGTGCTTTTTATATTGTGGGGAGGGTATAATGTGGATTCTGGGTGAAATGTATCATCGTTTTCATGCATATCGATTGCAAATACAACAAAATCCCCGTTTGTAATAAAATCATTTGTTACTCGGACAATTGCCCCTTCAATTTCCTGTCCGGGTTTACCACACGTTAATGCACCTTGATCAGCGACAAAATCATTTGTGTAATCAATATTAATTAATGCTTTTACCATCCTAAATACCTCCTCTTAATATCTTGCGGTATAAATCGGTCTAACAATATTTATATCATCAGCAAATCGATATAATTGGGTAGGGGTCTTAGAAGTTCGCTGCGTTTTTTGCCCTGAAACTTCCTCAATAAAGGGAAGAGTTTTGATTTTTCTAGAAAATGCTTGTTCACTTAAAACAGCAGGATCATTTGTAACAGTTTTTAATACTGCTTGTAATTCTGAATACGTAAATTGTTTCTGTAAAAAGTTTTTTGCAACAGTTGTGTGCAGTAAATCATGTTTAATAACGGCGATTGCGTCTTCAATAATTTCTTGATGATCAAATGCTAAATCAAGGTTTAAAACTTCTTCAACGGAAAATAATTTGACATCTTCTGCATCATCATTTGCTTTACGTCTTGATAATTCGTGTTCAGGTACGATGGCATAGTGTGCATTCGTAATAATCCATCCACGGGGGTCTCTACCTGGTTTATCATATACCCCAAAGTGCTTTAGATGAATGCAGTTTACATTTGTTTCTTCTTCTAGCTCACGCTTGGCTGCATCAAATCCTGATTCATCCGGCTGTACAAATCCACCTGGTAATGCCCATTTTCCGGCTTCAATGTTAACTTGACCTTCTGCATTATAGAAAGATCTTTTTATTAGCATAAGCATTAATGTCATATGCGGTGGTTTAAATTCACCAACCTTTGATGAAAGTATGGTAAAAACAGCAATGTCAGAAGTGTACCCATCAGGTGTGCGGAATGGTGTTTGATCATAACTTTCTAAAGCTTCTTTATTAGACATGGTACAGAGCTCCTATTAACCTAAAATTATTAATTAACAAACTGTTAATTGTTAATTGGATTATATGTTAAATTTTGCACAAAGTAAACCACAATAAACAAAAATAGGTGAAAAGTTTTGTTTGATCATATAAAAGTTGAGTTCGGAGAGATTTTTGTCTAATTACGAGGAAAGACGTTGATTTAGTTTATGTTAATTAGCATGATTCATACAAACATGTGAACTGCATTTTGAATAAGAATACATTAATCTTCGTTTTTATACATTAAAATGCACGCGTTTATCATGCATTTTAATAGAATTGAGTGGTTATTGGTAAGGTAAGCGCTTTCTATTAGAGAATTATAAAAATACAGAAAATATACTAGAAAAACTCTTGTCAAATCGACAAACATTAAATATAATAAACCCATGTTATAAAAATAGACATATGAATGAGAGGTTTTCTAACATGGCAGAAGCGGTTATTTCAAATGCAAAAAACGATACAGAAGTACTAGCACAAATTAAAGAAATTATAAATGTTAAAAATGTTGAATTAATTCATCTTCAATTTGTAGACATAGAGGGTATTTTAAAAAGTATTACAGTGACTGTTGAGCAATTCGATGATGTTGTTCAAGGTAAACAAATGTTTGACGGATCATCTGTTAAAGGATTTTCTCCAATCAATCAATCAGATCTTTACTTAATTCCAGACTATTCTACGTTTGCAGTATTACCTTGGACTGTTGAAGAAGGATATTCAGAAGCACGTTTCCTTTGTTCGGCAGCTAATCCAGACGGAACTCCTTTTGAAGGCGATACTCGAAACGTATTAAAAAAGACTGTTGAACGTGCAGCAGATAAAGGATATACAATTTCTGTAGGTCCTGAATTAGAATTCTTTTTATTCAAAACGGATGAAAATGGAAATCCAACAATTGAATTAAGTGATAATGGTGGATATTTCGAACCATCACCTAAAGATCTTGGTGAGCGTGTTCGTTTAGAGATCTACCGAGCTTTGAAAGCAATGGGCTTCACAATTGAAGCATCACATCATGAGGTGGCAGAAGGACAACATGAAATTAACTTTAAGTATGCAGATGCACTCGGTGCGGCAGACTTAGCGACTACTTACAAATGGGTTGTAAAAACAATCGCTCAAAAATTTGGATTACATGCATCGTTTATGCCAAAACCTGTTTTTGGAATTAATGGTTCAGGTATGCATGTTAATATGTCATTTTTCAAAGATGGTGAAAATGCATTCTATGATCCGACAGATGAACTACAATTATCAGAAGAAGCTTACAAATTCATTGCTGGATTAGTAGAAAACGTAAAAAGTTTTGCGGCTATTACAAATCCACTAGTAAACTCTTATAAACGTTTAGTTCCGGGATATGAAGCACCATGTTATATTGCTTGGTCGGCTTCTAACCGTTCTGCATTAATTCGTATTCCAGCTAAAAAGGGTATGGCAACTCGTGTTGAACTACGTTGTCCAGATCCATCAGCAAATCCATACTTAACTTTTGCTGTCATTGCTGCTGCGGGACTTGACGGAATTGAAAAAGATCTACAAGTTACAGCTTCAATTAATGAAGATATTTTCCATATGACGGAAGAGCGTCGAGCTGAATTAGGAATTGAAAATCTTCCAGGAAGCTTAGAAGATGCTGTTAAAGAATTAGTAAATGGTGAAATTGGTCTTAAAACACTTGGGCAACATGTGTTCGGTGAGTATGTTGCAGCTAAGAAATCAGAGTGGGACAGCTACCGTACTGCTGTACACACTTGGGAACTAACAAACTATCAAGCTAAATTTTAATTCTTTGAGTGATATGCTGGGAGCTAAAACTCCCAGCATATTTTTTTATTAATAATTAATTGAAACAACCGACCTTTTTCAACATATATTGTTAGAAAAGGGGTTTGGCTAATGGAAAAATATTATTGTGCAAAATGTATGCTATTGAATGATGAAAACATATCTTGTATACAATGTGGTAATCGCGAACTTAAACCAATAAGAATAAGTGTTCAAAATCAACAATCAAATGATGATAAAATAAAATGACAGTTATTGACTGTCATTTTTATGTAAAAAGGCCTAGCCAATCAGGAATTAAAAATGTATTATTCCTGATCGACTATTAAGGTATATGATAGGTTAAGGTGGTACTCCTTTTTGATCCTTTGTCAGCTATTAATCGTAATTTTGATGTTTTTATGATTCAATTGACCATCTTTGCAAATTTTGATCTCTAAAATTCCGTTAACTAATGTTGCTTTAATCACTTTTTCTTCTACTATAAATGGAAATTTAATGTTCCTTGATAATTCATCATTGATACTCTGTTCTTTATCTTGATTATTATTATCAGGACAGACTAAGATTTTTATTTTTTCATTACAAGTCGTAATTTGAATATTTTCTTTTTTTATCTTTTCTCCTAGTTCTGCTTCTATTATATATTCTTCACTCGTTTCAAATAAGTCGACTCGAAATGTGTGCTCATCCAGAAGGGTTGTAAACGGATCTGTAAAGAATTGAGTCATCCATTCTTCAATTCCATCAATATTCATTGGATTTGAACACTTTTTCATATTCATTTTGCTTGACCTCCATCGAACGAAAACTCCCTTTAATCAAAAAAGTAAATACCCCCAGTACCAATAATATTCAGAATCTTTTTTTGTGTGAGCGAAATTGTCCAAAGGAAAGTTAAATGAATAAATCGCTTAGAAGCAAGAGTTAATGATTTTAAATGAAGGCTGTTTTAGCATACTTTGTTGCCATTTACCAAGTAATGCGGTGTGGTTGATTGCAGCGAGAGATGCTCGCTTTCCCGCGGGGCGGGCGGTGAGCCTCCTTGGCGTAAACGCCTGTTCCGCTGCTCCCGCAGGAGTCGCGCAATCTGCTCCAATCAACCTTAAATAGTTTTCGTTTTAAAAACAACAATCTTTACGAAAAGAGCCTAAATGAAAAAGAAAAGGAACGGGGAGGCCCCATTCCTTACATATCGTGACTTGAATTATGTTTTTGACGTGTATGATTTGCGTTTTTAACTTTTTTTGAGCCATCTAGAGGTTCTGGTTGTCCAGGATTGTTCCCTTTAGGAGCGTTTTTTCTCATGTCTTTACCTGTATTTTTATTTGTCAATTTAATCCCTCCTAACAATTAGAATGGTTTAACTTCGTAAAAACATTCATATGAAAATGTGAATATTTTTTGTGTGAAAAGGACATAATAATATATGGTTTTATACATGCAATGAAAGGAATGTGACAATCAATGCCTTACAATAAAAACAAGCAACAATCTTTCCAAGCCGCTCAACAAGGCGCAACTGATGCGTTTGATGCATATGAAAATATTGTGAAAGATGGAGCGGATTATGGATCACAACTCAAACATTTGACAGAAGAAGTGAATGAAGCATATCAACAAATTAATAATGCTTTAGAAAATGCATCTGAAACACAAAGACAAAGACTTGAGCAATATCAACGAGATCTCCAAAAAATTGTAAATGATGTTAATCAGTCGAACACATAAAACAAAAAACGACGGTAATTCCGTCGTTTTTTGCCGATTAAGTACTATTAAAAGAAATATTATTGATTTTTCTTGCGTTTTTTATTATTTTGTTTTTGTGCTGCTGTTAAGGGCTCATTTGAAAACTCTTCATTATAACCTGTACCTACCCCTTGAGCGCTGGCATTATTCATACCTTGTATTAAGTGATTTGCTTTACGTTTAGCCATAAGTGTAACTTCACCCCCATAAAACTATTTTGCGTCAAAGGATAAATTACGATACAAAAAACTTACGTTTTTGTAAATTTTAGATATTTTTTTGAACAAACTATCCCTATATAGTTAAAAATTTGATATAGTAAAAAAGTAAAATTGTACGCTTACATAAGTAAAACTTATTAATATCAATAACATCATTGTTATTTACTTATGTTATAAGGTGTATTAAAATTTTATTGTAGAATTAATAAAATTCGGGGTATCATCCTTCGACAAGAGTCGATCTTGATCTTATTAAGGGGGAGAAAGTAAATGACTAATCAAGTAACTACAAAAACAGATGCTTACCAAGCACGTAAAAACTTCACTGTAAACGGAAAAACATTTAATTACTATTCATTACAAGCATTAGAAGATGCGGGAATTGGAAACGTTTCACGTTTACCATATTCAGTAAAAGTTCTTTTAGAATCTGTATTACGTCAAGTAGACGGAAGAGTTATTACGAAAGAACATGTTGAAAATCTAGCAAAATGGGGAACAAGCGAGCAAAAGGAAATCGATGTTCCATTCAAGCCTTCCCGTGTTATCTTACAAGACTTTACAGGTGTTCCAGCTGTCGTTGATTTAGCATCACTACGTAAAGCAATGGCTGATTTAGGTGGAGATCCTGATAAAATCAATCCGGAAATACCAGTTGACCTAGTTATTGACCATTCCGTTCAGGTTGATAGAGCTGGAACTGCAGATGCACTACAATTCAATATGGACCTTGAATTTGAACGTAATGCAGAACGTTACAAATTCTTAAGCTGGGCGAGAAAATCATTTGATAACTATCGTGCTGTTCCACCTGCAACAGGTATTGTTCACCAAGTAAACTTAGAATACTTGGCAAATGTAGTTCACGCAGTTGAGAATGAAAATGGTGAATATGAAGCGTTCCCGGATTCATTAGTTGGTACAGATTCACATACAACAATGATTAACGGTATTGGTGTTCTAGGATGGGGTGTTGGTGGAATCGAAGCAGAAGCAGGAATGCTTGGACAACCTTCATACTTCCCAGTGCCAGAAGTTATCGGTGTTAAATTAATTGGAGAACTTCCAAATGGAACAACTGCAACAGATTTAGCATTAAAAGTAACACAAGTATTACGCCAACAAGGTGTAGTTGGTAAATTTGTTGAGTTCTTTGGTCCAGGTGTTGCACAGCTTCCACTTGCAGATCGTGCGACAATTGCAAACATGGCTCCTGAATATGGTGCAACATGCGGATTCTTCCCAGTTGATGAAGAAGCACTTAACTATATGCGTTTAACTGGCCGTGACGAAGAACAAATTCAAATCGTTGGAGAGTATTGCAAAGCAAATGGATTATTCTTCACACCTGAAAATGAAGATCCTATTTTTACAAAAGTTGTAGAAATTAATTTATCAGAAATTGAAGCAAATCTTTCTGGTCCTAAACGTCCACAAGATTTAATTCCTCTTTCTATGATGAAGGATACATTCCATGAGCATTTAGTAGCTCCAGCAGGTAACCAAGGTTTTGGTTTAGAGCCTACTGAAATTAACAAAGAAATCACTGTTAAATTCAATACTGGTGATGAAGTTAATATGAAAACAGGTGCGATTGCAATTGCGGCAATCACAAGCTGTACAAATACTTCAAATCCATACGTATTAGTTGCTGCAGGTTTAGTTGCGAAAAAAGCAGTTGAATTAGGTCTTGAAGTTCCTAAATACGTCAAAACATCATTAGCACCTGGTTCAAAAGTAGTTACAGGGTACCTAGAAAACTCTGGCCTTCTACCACACTTAGAAAAATTAGGTTTCAATCTAGTTGGTTATGGTTGTACAACATGTATTGGTAACTCTGGACCTCTTGCAGATGAAATCGAAGAAGCAGTAGCTGCTAACGATTTATTAGTAACATCTGTATTATCTGGTAACCGTAACTTTGAAGGTCGTATTCACCCGCTTGTAAAAGGCAACTACCTTGCTTCACCACCATTAGTTGTAGCTTACGCATTGGCTGGTACAGTAGATATTGATTTACAAAGTGATTCTTTAGGTAAAACAAAAGATGGTAAAGACGTATACTTTAAAGATATTTGGCCTTCAACAAATGAAATCAATGAAGTTGTTAACAAAACTGTAACACCTGAACTATTCAGAAAAGAATATGAGCAAGTATTTGATGATAATGCTCGTTGGAATGAAATTGAAACAACGGATGAAGCGTTATATGTATGGGATGAGTCTTCAACATACATTCAAAACCCTCCTTTCTTTGAAGGTTTAGATGCAGAGCCAGGTAAAGTTGAAACATTATCTAATTTACGTGTTGTTGCGAAATTTGGTGATTCTGTAACAACTGACCATATTTCTCCTGCTGGTTCAATTGGTAAAGATACACCTGCTGGTCGTTACCTACAAGAGAATGGTGTAACACCAAGAGAATTTAACTCTTATGGGTCTCGTCGTGGTAACCACGAAGTTATGATGAGAGGTACGTTCGCAAATATCCGTATTAAAAATCAAATTGCACCTGGTACAGAAGGCGGATATACAACTTTCTGGCCAACAGGTGAAGTAAAATCAATTTATGATGCATGTATGAATTACAAACAAGATGGTACTGGACTTGTTGTATTAGCTGGTAAAGATTACGGAATGGGAAGTTCACGTGACTGGGCAGCTAAAGGTACAAACCTTCTTGGTATTAAAACTGTTATTGCTGAAAGCTTTGAGCGTATTCACCGTAGTAACCTAGTTTTAATGGGTGTTCTTCCACTTCAATTTAAAGTTGGAGAAAGCGCAGATGTATTAGGTCTTACAGGTAAAGAAACAATTGAAGTTGAGATTGATGAAACGGTTAAGCCGCGTGATTTTGTAAAAGTTACAGCAACTGATGAGGCTGGCAACAAGAAAGAATTTGAAGTATTAGTTCGTTTTGATAGTGAAGTTGAAATTGATTACTACCGTCATGGTGGAATTCTTCAAATGGTATTACGTGACAAATTAAAAGGCTAATTATGATCGTTAAAAGGAGCGGAAATTTCGCTCCTTTTTTCTATTAGCAAAAGCTCAAGAACTTTAATATGCTTCTGATTAATTAGTTTTCTGTGTCTACCTTATAACTAATCTTACTGGTTAACACGCTTATTCAAGTAAGTGATATACATTGTCCTTTTTAATTATCCATGATTAAATAAAAGAAGTAATAATTTCTTTCATATACATAAAGCTCATTTTTTCTTTTGGTTAAGGAGGTCATGATAAAAATGAAGAAAATAATAGCCATTTCAGTATTAGTTTTATTAGTGGGATACGGAATTTATCATGCCATTTCACCTGCTGATGCAAAGGTAGGTGTGGCAGAAGGAAAAGCTGCACCAGACTTTGAATTAACGACATTAGAAGGAGAACAAATAAGTTTATCGAGTCTAAAGGGGAAAAAGGTCATTATAAATTTTTGGGCAACTTGGTGCCCTCCATGTCGTGCCGAAATGCCTGATATGCAAAAAATCCATGATACTTATGGCGATAAAGTCGTCGTTGCAGCAGTCAATCTTACAAGTTCGGAAAAGAGTATAGATTCTATTAAGGGATTTATCGATGAACTTGGGTTATCATTTCCTGTTTTATTGGATAAAAAAGGTGATATTAATAAACAATATGAGGTAATGTCGTATCCAACATCGTACATTGTAAATGAAAATGGAATAATAACTACTAAGTTCATAGGTGCTATGAACTATGAACAGATGAAAGATTTTCTAAAGCTTAAGTAGATCGAGTATATGTCTCGGTCTATTTTTATTGAAAATAAAACAAAATGGATACTTCAAAAGTAAATTATCTATATCATCACACTTTCATTTATTTTCTAAAAATTGTATTAAATTGTTAAGATTTTGGGAATCCTTCTATTTACATAAGTGGAGGTGAACAGTTTGAGAAAAAATAAGAAAAGAACATTTGAAGAATTAGTCATGGAAAATAAACAACAACTTTTACAAGATCAAGCGGCACTCGAACGTATTGAGGATCGATGGGAGCAACGAATGCTAAAGAAATTAGATTAACAAGCTTTTCTAGTCATTTAATACCTTATAGAAGGGTATTCTATCCTTTGAGGAGGCGATAAAAATGACAAATTCAAATGATAAACAATCACATTTCAACCCAAATCATATTGGAACTAAATCACGTGGATTTGGTGGAAATAAAGGAAAAAAAATGCAAGATAAGTCCGGACATCATCCTCAAGTTATGCAAACAAAAGGTGAGTAATTTCTTTTAAACGTGTTTAAATATCCCTTCAAAATAGCAGACTAAAATTGTTCCATAGGTTATGATGAAAGGAAGGATGCATAATGACAAAACAAAATCGTCCAAACCCAGATGATCGTACAGACAACGTTGAAAAACTTCAAAGTATGGTCCAAAACACGATTGAAAACATTGAAGAAGCACATGATACACTACAATTTGCATCACCAGAGGAACGGGAATTAATCGAAGCAAAAAATGCCCGTCGTGAAGAAAGTATTCATGCTCTACGTGAAGAAATTAAAGATGAGGCTCAAGCACGAGAAAATGGTTATCGTAACGATCAATAAAAAATCAGGCTATAGCCTGATTTTTTTTATTACGTGAATTAGAACCCTCCGATACTTTGTAAAAGTCATTTTCGTTCATTAATAATTTGTTGTATGGTATGATAGTTAGAAGAATTTTCAAAATGTGTGCAACAAGGAGAGAAAAACATGCTTGTATCTAAAAAAGAAATTGAAGTACGATATGCTGAAACTGACCAAATGGGTGTCGTTTATCATGCAAATTATTTAATATGGATGGAAGTTGGCAGGACAAAGCTAATTCAAGACCTAGGATTTTCCTATGCAGGTATGGAAGAAGAAGGGATTATTTCGCCTGTTGTTGACCTTGAAATTTCTTATAAAAAGCCACTTCGGTATGGTGATATAGCAATAATTCACACATGGATCGATGAATATAACGGTTTAAAAAGTGTCTATGGTTATGAAATTTATACCTCAGCTGGGGAATTAGCGGTACAAGCTAAATCTAGTCATGTTTGTGTAAAAAAGGACACATTTAAACCAATAACTCTTAGAAAACGCTTCCCAGATTGGCATGAAGCATATGAAAAGGCGAAGAAATAAGTGGCTTTTGGTATTTCTCGCAAGGAGTTAACAAAGTGGAAAGAAGAAGTTCAAAAGGGTGAAATTTCATTTCTTACTCATTTTTGGCTAGATGATCGATTTCCGAATTCACACTGTGTAACAAAGGTAGGTTGTAAAGATATCGAAAAATTAGCTAATTGGGGTAAAAAATTCGGCTTAAATAAAGACTGGATTCATCATTATGATAACTATCCACATTTTGATTTATTAGGCGAAATACAATTAAAAATCTTAAAATTCTACGGACTTGATGATCATATTAAGCGTTTTAATTTACATAATGAAAAATGACTTATCAAATGTTTATGCGCAAGATGGTAAAGATCAATCATGTGTAATGAAAAACATAGGAAAAGAATGTGAACATTCAATTCTATTCATTTGCAGAGTTACGTGACATTAGAATGATGTATGGAAAATTGAGTGAATTAGAATCCTTAATAAAAAAGGTCAAAATCTATTTTTTATATAGACTTTGACCTTCATTTGGACTAATTTACAGGTTCTATGTAGTTAAATATTGGTTCATCAACTTCTTCATCAAGTTCAACTTGCAGGTTATGGTTGTCAAAATACCATAAATCACGATTTTCAACAAAAAAAGTGATACCTTGGGCAACGATACTAGAACCTACATCTTCAGGTTCTTGCTTGACAACTCCAAGTGAAAATCCTTTTTGGACATTACTACAACCGCCATAGCGCACAAAAAATTTTACAGTATCACCTTTTTGAAGCTGTAATTCATTTATATACCAGCTTGCAGCTTTATCATCAACAAATAATTCCAACGTTTTCACTCCTTGTACCTCAATACTTATTAATACCTGACAAACTTTTTAACAAAGCTATTTTGTATTTACAATTTTATATTAACATAAAGAATGATTATCGAAACTAATAAGGTCTTAAATCTTTAAATGAAATCGTTAAACTAGATAATTATTTATTTTTATTAAAAGATAACCATTTTACTTTTGGTTCAGTTTTATTCATAATTCTTTTAATATTAGCCCGATGTCGATAAATAACAAAGATCGTTAAGAGGGAAATAACGATTATTAATGGGATATCTTTTGTAAACAAGCTATATACAATTCCGTATACACCAGCAAGCATTGATGATAAAGATACATATTTTGTAATAAAAAGAATTAGGAAAAAGAATAAAATCATGGTAATAAACATGATTGGTTCACTAAACAAAAGCAATCCAGCAGAGGTAGCTACAGCTTTTCCACCTTTGAATTTCGCAAAGATCGGATATGTATGGCCAATTACTGCAAAGATCCCAACCAGCAATGGATGTAAATCTACATTTAATAATATTGGTAATGATGCTGCAAGAGTTCCTTTTAAAATATCTGATATGGTAACGATTAGACCTGCTTTAACTCCAAGCGTTCGAAAAGTATTTGTACCGCCTAAATTGCCACTACCATGTTCACGAATATCAACTCCATAGCCTACTTTTCCAACAATTAGTCCTGAGGGAATTGATCCTAGTAAATAAGCTAAAATAAATAGTAAGATTTCAATCATTTTGGTGCTCCTTTTTATAATCTCCCTATATTCTATCACGAGATATGAGAAAAACTCTATGAGAGAATAAAAAAACATGAAAAGATACAGTTTAATTGATAAGATAGTATAGAAAAGGAATTCACTCATATTATAAGTTTTTCCATACGAACTAATACATGACAAAAATTAAAGTAATCACAAATGAATAGTAAATATGTTGAATCGAACATGTGTTCCTGGTATGATAATTGAAAGGAGCTTGATGATTATGGCTATTGAATATCCAACAAGAGAAGAAACGGGTAATATTTTAAAAAAGAGTAAAACAATTGCTGTTGTAGGCTTATCAGATAATCCTGAAAGAACCTCTTACATGGTTAGTAAAGCGATGCAGGATGCAGGTTATGAGATTATTCCTGTAAATCCAACTGTTGATAAAGTCCTGGGTGTTAAAGCTGTAGGTTCTTTGAAAGATATTGATGGACATGTAGACATAGTTAATGTTTTTCGCCGATCTGAACACTTGTTAGATGTTGCGAAAGAATTTCTTGAAATTGATTCAGATGTTTTTTGGGCACAATTAGGACTTGAGAACGAGGAAGCATACGATTTATTGAAGAAGAATAATAAAACTGTTGTCATGAATCGATGTATTAAGGTTGAGCATGCTTTGACGAAATAAAGTTTATGTTCAATTTTGGAAAAATCCTTGTAATAAACAAGGATTTTTTACTTTATTACACGAATAATCTTTGCTAAATGTAAATTACAATATACAATAAAGCGTGGATAAAATGTAATTTGACCTAATCTTAATAAAAGTTGCGTAAGGATGAAAAGCCTTTCATTGAAAGTGCGGGTTGTCGTAAGATAAATTATTGTATAAAATACTAAAACATGCGTTCTAATGTTGAGCGTTAATTGATTGTTTGTTAGTTGAAAGGGGTTTAGTCGTTTGGGAAATAAGCAACAATTTGATTATAATGATGATGCTATACAGGTTCTTGAAGGACTAGAAGCCGTAAGAAAACGTCCCGGTATGTATATTGGAAGTACCGATAGCCGAGGTTTGCATCATCTCGTATATGAGATCGTCGATAACGCTGTTGATGAAGCTTTAGCAGGTTATGGTGATCAAATCATTGTAAAAATACATAAAGATAACAGTATATCTGTTCAAGATAAAGGTCGTGGAATGCCAACAGGCATGCATAAGCTTGGGAAGCCTACACCTGAAGTAATATTGACGATCCTTCATGCTGGTGGTAAGTTCGGTCAAGGTGGCTATAAAACAAGTGGAGGACTGCACGGTGTAGGTGCTTCTGTTGTAAATGCCCTGTCTGAATGGTTAGTTGTAACGATTCAACGTGATGGATTTATGTATGAACAACGATTTGAAGATGGTGGAAAACCTGCTACTACCCTTGAAAAAAAGGGGAAAACAACTAAAACCGGAACAAAGATTCATTTTAAACCAGATCCGGATATATTTAGTACAACAGTCTATAATTTTGAAACACTGAGTGAACGATTAAGAGAGTCGGCATTTCTGTTAAAAGGTTTCAAAATTGAGCTCATTGATGAAAGACATGACCAACACGAGGTTTATCATTATGAGACTGGTATTGAAGCTTTCGTCACTTATTTAAACGAAGAGAAGGATAGCCTTCATCCCGTTGTTTCTTTTGAAGGTGAGCAAAACGGAATTGAAGTTGATTTTGCCTTTCAATTTAATGATGGTTATTCGGAAAACATTCTGTCTTTTGTAAATAATGTTCGAACGAAGGATGGCGGTACACATGAAGCTGGAGCAAAAACTGCCATAACAAGAGCATTTAATGAATATGCAAGAAAAACTGCCCTGTTAAAAGAAAAGGAAAAAAACTTAGAGGGTTCAGATATACGTGAAGGTCTTGCCGCAATCATATCAGTCCGTATTCCGGAAGATCTTTTGCAGTTCGAAGGACAAACGAAAGGTAAGCTTGGTACAAGTGAAGCAAGGTCTTCTGTAGATGCGATCGTCTCAGAAAACATTTCTTATTTCTTAGAAGAAAACCCTGATTCAGGAACACTGCTTGTAAAAAAAGCTATTAAAGCGTTCCAAGCAAGGGAAGCGGCCCGTAAAGCTCGTGAAGAAGCAAGAAGCGGGAAAAAACGGAAACGTTCGGAAACAACATTAAGCGGAAAGCTAACACCGGCTCAATCCCGTAATCCATTAAAAAATGAATTATATCTTGTAGAGGGTGATTCTGCAGGTGGTTCAGCTAAGCAAGGACGGGATCGCCGATTTCAAGCTGTATTGCCACTAAGAGGTAAAGTTATTAATACGGAAAAGGCAAAGTTAGCTGATATTTTTAAAAACGAAGAGATTAATACAATCATCCATGCCATCGGCGGTGGTGTCGGTTCCGAATTCTTAGTTGAGGATATAAATTATGATAAGGTTATTATAATGACTGATGCTGATACAGATGGTGCACATATTCAAGTCTTACTCTTAACTTTCTTTTATCGATATATGAAGCCGTTAATTGAAAATGGAAAAGTATTTATTGCATTGCCGCCTCTTTATAAGGTCAGTAAGGGTTCAGGAAAAAAAGAAGTTATTGAATATGCATGGTCTGATGATGAATTAAATGATGCCATATCCAAAGTCGGTAAAGGGTATATGATCCAGCGTTATAAAGGTTTAGGTGAGATGAACGCTGATCAGCTTTGGGAAACAACAATGAATCCAGAATCACGAACATTAATTCGGGTAAAGATTGATGATGCAGCACGTGCTGAGCGTCGGGTTACTACCCTTATGGGAGACAAAGTAGAACCGCGACGTAAATGGATTGAAAATAATGTTGCATTCGGTCTTGATGAGGATACAAACATATTAGAAAACGAGCATTTATCGGTCGCAGAGGAGGTATAGATTTTGGCAGATTCAATTGAAATATTTCGTGATTTACCTCTTGAAGATGTAATAGGTGACCGTTTTGGACGTTATAGTAAATACATCATTCAAGATCGTGCACTTCCAGATGCACGAGATGGCTTGAAGCCTGTACAACGAAGAATCTTATATGCAATGCATGTAGAGGGAAATACAAATGATAAAAACTATCGTAAGTCAGCTAAAACAGTAGGTAATGTAATTGGTAACTACCATCCGCATGGAGATTCATCCGTATATGAAGCGATGGTTCGAATGAGTCAGGATTGGAAGGTTCGAAATGTACTTATTCAAATGCATGGAAATAACGGTAGTATTGACGGTGATCCACCGGCTGCTATGCGTTATACAGAAGCAAGGTTATCTGCCATTGCTTCTGAATTGCTTCGTGACATTGATAAGGAAACAGTTGAATTTGTCCCAAACTTTGATGATACAAGTAATGAACCATTAGTATTACCTGCTATGTTTCCTAATCTACTCGTAAATGGATCAACAGGAATATCAGCTGGATATGCAACAGATATTCCCCCTCATCACTTAGGTGAGGTGATTGATGCTGTGATAAAGCGAATGGACCATCCAACATGTACAGTTGATGACTTAATGACGGTCATGAAAGGTCCTGATTTTCCTACAGGTGGGATTATTCAAGGTATTGATGGCATTAAGAAGGCATATGAAACTGGTAAAGGCAAAATCATTATCCGAGCTAAATCAACGATTGAAGAAATACGCGGCGGAAAACACCAAATTGTCATTACCGAAATTCCTTATGAAGTGAACAAAGCCAATCTTGTAAAACGGATTGATGAATTCCGAATTGAACGAAAAGTTGAAGGAATTGCAGAAGTACGTGATGATACGGACCGTACTGGTTTACGAATCGTTATTGAATTAAAGAAGGATGCAAATGCGGAAGGTGTCCTAAACTACTTATTTAAAAATAGTGACCTGCAAATCACGTATAATTTTAATATGGTTGCCATCCACAATCGCCGACCAATGCAAATGAGTTTACCGGCAATCCTTGATGCTTACATTGGACATCAAAAGGAAGTTGTTTCAAATCGTTCAAAATATGAACTTCGAAAAGCACGTGAACGTCAACATATTGTTGAAGGTTTAATGAAAGCTTTATCGGTTTTAGATGAAGTGATTGCAACTATTCGTGCGTCTAAAGATAAACGCGATGCAAAGGACAACTTAATCAATAAATTCCAATTTACTGAGCCGCAAGCTGAAGCAATTGTTTCTTTACAGCTTTATCGTTTAACAAATACAGATATTACAGCGTTGCAAAACGAATCTGAAGAGCTTGCAAAAAAAATAGAAGAATTAACAAGTATTTTAAACGATGAAAAAGTATTATTAAAAGTCATTAAAAATGATTTAAGAAGAGTGAAAAAAACGTATGCAGATGAGCGTCGTTCTGTGATTGAAGCGGAAATTTCTGAAATTAAGATCAATCTTGAAGTTATGATTGCGTCAGAGGATGTAATCGTGACAGTTACAAAGGATGGCTATGTGAAACGTACAAGTCTCAGATCTTATGCAGCATCAAACGGACAGGACTTCGGAATGAAGGATACAGATCGCTTGTTAGCTCAATTTGAAATAAATACGACAAATGTTGTGATACTCTTCACGAATAAAGGTAATTACTTATATTGTCCTGTTCATGAATTGCCTGATATTCGTTGGAAAGATGTTGGGCAACATATCGCTAATATTATCCCGATCGATAGAGACGAAGAGATTATAAAAGCTATACCTATTAAGGATTTTGAAGAAAAGGCCTTTTTAACCTTTATTACAAAAGATGGTATGGTGAAAAAATCTGAACTTATACAATATAAGGCACAAAGATACTCTAAACCACTTGTGGCGCTTAATTTAAAGGGTGATGATATTCTTGTTGATGTCCATGTGACTTCAGGAGAAAATGATTTATTTCTAGTGACACATCTTGGGTATGGTTTATGGTTTGCAGAAGAAGAGGTTAATATTGTTGGACCTAGAGCAGCTGGTGTAAAAGGTATTAATTTAAAACCTGATGATTATGTTGTAAGTGGAAAAATAGTTGAACGGGATCAAAAAGAATTCTTAATTATTGCTACTCAAAGAGGTGCAGTAAAGAAAATGAACTTGACTGAGTTTGAAAAAACATCACGTGCAAAACGCGGTTTAATTATGCTCAGAGAATTAAAAAACAATCCTCACAGAGTAGTCGGGGCAGAGATCGTACATGCTCAAGGAGAATTTTATATTGAAACAGAAAAAGGTGTTATTGGAAGTGTTGATGTTTCAAGCTTAAGAGCAAATGATAGATATAGCAACGGATCATTTCTCATTGATGAACAAGAAGCTGGTACAGTAAATAAGGTTTGGTTATCGATTACTGAAGATGAAAGCAAAAAAGAAAGTTAACATTTCAAAAGACCGAGGCTGACTCAAAACAAATGGTAAGACCCTACAGAGGCACTATATATTTTACTTTTTACCTGTAAAAAGTAAAATAGATGTGTGTTAGTTTGTGGAGTCGAACCTTTTTGAGACAGCCTCTTTTCGTTCTTATTAATGGTTTCCATTTTCATGTAGCACCGATTATTATCTAGTCTGCCATTTACTAATTTTTATAAAACTAATAGATTATCATTGTATGTTTTTAGTAAGAAAAAATTAATATGAATTGTTTAAATCCAATATTAAGCGATTTCATGATAACATAAAAAGGATAGAGTAGGAGGATAAAAATATGATGAATATTTTAGTACTAGGTGCAGGGGCACTTGGAGCTTATTTTGGCGGGAGAATGCTTGAGGCCGGTGTTAACGTATCTTTTTTTGTACGAGATAGAAGAGCCGCTCAATTAACGAAGGAAGGGTTGACAATAACGAGCCCTGAAGGAAACTTCGAATGTAAAGATGTAACTGTTTATACATCAACTGATCAAGTGAATGATATAGATTTGGTCATCCTTGCAGTAAAAGGGTACCATCTTGATCAAGTAATCCCACAGGTTCATGCTATTGTTAGAAAAACAGGTGCATTCGTACTGCCTTTGTTAAATGGAATGGAACATTTAGAATTGCTGCAGACTGAGGTAGGTGAACAAAAAATATTAGGAGGGTTCGCTTCAATCATTGCAACATTAAATGAACAAGGACATGTTGTGCATTCTAACAATAGTAGTGCCATAAAATTTGGAGCTCTTCATAATGAGCAGATCCAAATTTGTGAGCAATTAGAAAAAATACATCACCTGGTTAAAACAAGTCTCCTAAGAGAAGAAAATATATTAAAACATATGTGGAAAAAGTATATTTTTATCACAGCATTGTCAGGCATAACTTCAGCTATGCAGCTTCCAGCAGGTTTTATAGCCAGTTCAGAGGCTTCATTTCATGTTGCTAGAAACGTAATCTTTGAAATGAATACGCTTGCAAAAGAAGTAGGGATTCATTTATCAGAGCAGGAAGTGGAAATCATGGCAAATAGATTAAGGGGATTCCGCCCAGAAGCAACATCTTCCATGCATCAAGATATGAGAAAAGGACTGCCATTAGAAGTTGAGCACTTACACGGGGGAGCACTTCGATTGGCAAGTAAATACAATCTGAATATTCCAGTTATCGAAACATTGTACGGCATTCTTAAGCCATATGAAAACGGAAAACCGAATTAAATAGCTTGAAAATCATATGCTGTCGAAACAGCTCAATTTTTTATATTATTTTTAACTAGTAATTTAACCTTAAACACTCGAATGGATCCATAAAAATCGGGATAAAACATTGTATTCCAACTTTGTTAGGTTATTTAAGTATCGGGCTGGCAGCAGGTATTGTACAAAAGACTGCTGGTTTTACTATTATTGCAGTAAGCAGTTCCCGAATCATCTATACCAGGCTGTCAATTTTGATAGATTTTTTCTGTTTATAGCTTCTCACAACTAAAAATATCAGTAGTAAGATATAAAACTGCTATTGCTTATTTAAAACAATTAAAGTCTATATTAATAAAATCCAGACAAGAAAAATAGAAGTTACTTACAACTCCTATTTTTCTTGTCTACTTGAGTTGATAAGGTTAGACTTTATGAAACCCTACGATCATACTATTCCTGTTCGGAATAAACGCCTACAGTTTCCTGTGAAGATATTTGCTTTTGCGCTTCTGTAACATGATTTATATTTTTTTGATATTCCATTTTGATTTGAGTATCAACATTTTTGAATTCATTTCGTTCTGTATTTCCTTTAGTAAAATGATTTGATTGTTTCTTCATTTTCATAGCTCCTTACATCAATTTATCGTGAGGTTATACCCTTTTATTTTCTCATTTAGGATATGTAAACATTGAATCTTTATCCGAAAAATAAATTACTTAGTCTAAGGTCGTAATTTCAGAAAAGTAACGATTAGGTAATGAGAGGTTCAACATGTGAAAACTATAATTTAAGTACAATTCCTAGTTCCTGGTAGAAGGACGGACTCCGAATTGATTTGATTTAGACAACGCTTCAACAGATATACCTATAATGGTAAAACGTACATGTTTCCATATTATCTCTGTAAATAGTAAGGAGCTTGAAATTGCTGGCATTACAAAGGACACACCAGATCCTGAAGGTGGGCAGATAGATCGAGATGTCTTTGTCGAACCAACAGGAGTTTTGCGTGAACAGGCTCGGTTTTTTTAATTGAGAAGCGTATTCCAGTACCTGAAGAAAAGGTTTATATTGATATGCTTGTCAACTTGTTCAAAGCAATTAAGTGCATACGGTATTACAAGTATGACAGAAATGTACGAAGAATCGGAGCCGACTGATTAGTTAACTTTATATCGTCGGGCTTATGAAGCGGGCTTAAAACAGAAGACGCCCATGTACTATCATTTGAATGCTTTAAAGGTTAAAAATCTGTTAACACCAGATTATATTTCACCTGATGATCCTATTTTTATTGCTGGTATTAAACTGCTGGCAGATGGAAGCGTATCAGGTCGAACTGCATGGCTAGCAGAACCGTTTGTTTGAAGGAGAAGCAGATAACTACGGTTTATCAACGACAACACATGAAATATTAGAAGAAGCAATTTCGGAAGCACGAGAAAAAGGTATACATGTTTCTGTACATGCAATGGGTGATCATGCGGTTGACCAAATTGTGAATGTATTTGCAAAAGAGGAACCATGGGTAAAAGACGCACCAACATTCCATGTAGAACATGCAGCAATGCCGACAAAAAAGCGATTGCATCATATGTGGAATTAAAGATGTGTGTTTAGTTTTGGTACATAAGAGGTAGTGGAAAGGAACAAAGTGCAGAAAGACAACCTGAATGACTAAAAATATAAATGAGGCTGACTCAAAACAAAGGGTCAGACCCCAAAGTGCACAATTTACGAACTTTTTATAAGTAAAGTTCAGTAAATTTGTGTATGTTTGAGGGGTCAGACCCTTTTCACTGAAAAAGCTTATTTTTTTTGAAATAAATTTGTAAAAGCGTGAAAAATTTCAATTCCTTGATAAGTGAATAGACTTAGTGCCGTAAAAGAAAAAACTACAATCGGAATTAATCTTAACCAAAACATCATTTAAAACCTCCTATTAAATAAAATATTAGTAGTTAGGTAATAAATGACTTTTAGAAAAATAGGATGATTGATAATAAACTGAGTAAAGGAAATGTCTCATTTTTCGCTTGGATTTATAGCTAGCGAAAAAGATGAGTGATAAAATCATGAGAACTAAGATTAATGTATCCTTTACCGAATTGCTGTTCGAATGAAGGTAATGCTTCTGATCATCTTCATCTAGATTAATTGTAGTTAATGATGCTTCAGCTTCAACAGCTACCTCTTTGCCAGCATGTAAAGGTTGACTAGAGTGATGTATTGAAACGAAATGAAATCCTGCAAATATTAATAAAAGCATCATCATTAATTTAAGCAGCAAGCGAAGTTTCAATGCCGTCACCCCTTTGCCGTATAATATGAATATCATAACGCTATATTTTAGTTTTGAAAAGAACTATTTTTGTAGAGTATTGTCAAATTAGATGAGAAAAAGAGAAAACGGAAACCCACGCTTATGAATTGGTGTGGTCTTCCGTTCTTTTTGGAATATATTTGAAAATTTCTTCTGATTCAAAGCTATCGATCAATCTATTGAGCCACTCATAATAATCTAGTGCTTGATGGAGCTTATCAATATCACTTTTAATTTCACTTTTCATCTCTTCTGAAATTCCAGGTGATTCAATTAGCTGATTTAGTTCAGTCAAAGATTTATCAATGGCATTAACATTATCTGCAACACTGTTTCTCCATTTTATCGAAAAGAAGTCAACAAATGTCTTATACCAATCTTCTTCAGCAACATATAAATCTTTTCTATTCCCCTTTTTCCAGACCTTGTCAACCATATTTAAATCCATTAGATGTCTAACAGATGTACTCATACTTGTTTTACTCATACCTAATTCGTTTTTCATTTCATCTAATGTCATTGGATGATTTTGAAAATAAAGGAGACCCCATAATCTTCCTACAGATGGTGTTACACCATATAAATTCATATTTTGAGATATTTCATCTATTACTCTTTCTCGAGCTTTCTCAAGTTCGTCTTTACCTTGCAAACCTTGTCACATCCTATTAATACGATATATATACAGACTACATATTAATAAATTGTTTGTAAAGTCTTTGTAAAAAAAGGAATCCGGAGGAAATGTAAGCATAAAGTATATAAAGTACGTACAGTATTTTCTGTACAAAGTTTACGACTGAATATGAACCTATATGCAATTTGTAATCATTTTTTACTATTTCTATAATTAATAAGGCAGAGTGTTCGTGACAAATATATCAATGAAAGAGGGAATGAATTTCGTAGTTATAGATGATTCGTCGCGTTTTAATGAATCAAGGTAGAGGTGAAAAGATGAAGAAAAATGAAAGAACGGTAAAAATCACTGTTCGAGAAGTATCGAAAATTTTTGGGAAAAATACAAAAAAAGCTGTTCAGCTTCTCAAACAAGGAAAATCAAAACAAGAAATTTTAAAAGAAACAGGATCTACAGTCGGTGTTAATCGCGCTAATTTTGAAGTGTATCCTGGAGAAATATTCGTCATAATGGGCCTATCAGGGAGCGGTAAATCAACACTTGTTCGGATGTTCAACCGATTGATAGAACCTACAAGTGGTCAAGTATTAATAGATGGTGAAGATATCGTTGCAATGAGTAAGGAAGAATTGCGTGATGTTCGACGTAAAAAGATGAGCATGGTGTTTCAACGTTTTGCCCTTTTCCCGCATCGAACCGTCTTATCTAATACAGAGTACGGATTAGAAGTACAAGGTGTTTCAAAAGAAGATCGTCAAAGAAAAGCATTAGAAGCACTTAAACTAGTTGGTCTTGAGGGGTATGAGCATCAATTTCCTAGCCAATTAAGTGGCGGAATGCAGCAGCGGGTAGGTCTTGCAAGAGCACTTGCCAATGATCCTGATATTTTATTAATGGATGAAGCATTTAGTGCACTTGATCCATTAATAAGAAAAGATATGCAGGACGAATTACTAGATCTTCAATCGACAATGGAAAAAACAATTATTTTCATTACACATGATCTTGACGAAGCTTTACGAATTGGTGATCGAATTGCATTGATGAAAGATGGAAATATTGTGCAAATTGGCACACCTGAAGAAATATTGATGAATCCATCGAATGACTATGTTGAGAGATTTGTAGAAGATGTTGATTTATCAAAAGTATTAACAGCCAGTCATGTCATGAAGCGTGCAGAAACCATTCATCTTGATAAAGGGGCAAGAATCGCTCTTAAGGTGATGAAGGATAATGGAATTTCAACAGTTTATATCGTTGATAAACAAAAGAAATTATTAGGAGCTGTAACAGCTGCTGATGCGAAAGAAGCGATTGAGAAGAATCTTCCATTAGAAGAAGTTGCAACTAAGGATGTTATAACCGTTCAACAAGATACACTTCTTATTGATCTATTTGATGATGTTTCAAGCGCAGTAATCCCTGTTGCAGTAATAGATTCTGATAATAGATTAAAAGGTATTATTGTTAGAGGAGCAGTTATTGGGGCACTTGCCGGAAATGAAACGTATATTAATGATAAAGAGCTTCCTATAACGGATGAAAGGGAGGTGCTTTAAGATGGAAGGATTATTACCAAAGCTGCCAATTGCAAGCTGGATCGACATGATGATTGATTGGCTTGTCGATAACTTTGAACCTTTTTTTGAAGGAATAGCAACAGGGTTAGAAAGCTTTGTAGATGGAATTGTCACCGGATTAGGATTTATTCCTGTTTTCATTCTAGCTTTACTAGTAGGTTTACTTGCATGGAAGGTTGTTAATTGGCGAATTGCTTTATTTACATTTATAGGATTATTACTAATAGATAATTTAGGTTACTGGGAGAATATGCTTGATACCATTGCACTTGTGTTAACCTCAGTTGGTATATCAATAATTCTTGGTATTCCGATTGGAATTTGGTCATCTCAAAGTGAAACAGTTGGCAAAATTGTTACACCTATTCTTGATTTTATGCAGACAATGCCTGCATTCGTATATTTATTACCAGCCATCTTTTTCTTTAATATTGGTGTAGTTCCAGGTGTTGTAGCATCTGTCATATTTGCCATGCCACCAACAATTCGCTTAACGATCTTAGGAATTAAGCAAGTGCCTGAAGATTTAGTTGAAGCAACACAAGCATTTGGTTCTACAACTAGTCAAAAATTATTGAAAGTTCAATTACCACTTGCTTTACCTACAATTATGGCTGGCATTAATCAAAGTATTATGCTTGCCTTATCAATGGTTGTTATCGCCTCAATGGTAGGTGCACCAGGATTAGGTGCTGACGTCTATCGTGCTGTTACTCAGTTACAGACTGGGACTGGATTTGAAGCTGGGTTAGCAATCGTAATCATTGCGATTATATTGGACCGGATTACTCAAAATATAGGGAAAAGAAAAAAAGGGGGAACAGCATAATGGTTACAAAAATTTCAAAGGTATCATTCGTATTAGGCTTATCATTCGCTTTAGCTGCATGTAGTGGTGGTGAAAAAAGCAACGGGTCTGCAGAATCAGGCAGCAATGCATCAATTGGTGAAGCAGTTGAATACAAAATTACAGGTATTGACCCAGGTGCAGGAATCATGAAAGCTACTGCAAAAGCGATTGAAGATTATGATTTAAACGATTGGGAATTGGTAGAAGGATCTGGTGCTGCTATGACAGCTTCACTGAAAAAAGCGTATGATGATGAAGAGCCAATTATCATAACAGGATGGACACCTCACTGGATGTTTTCACAATTCGACTTAAAATATTTAGAAGACCCTAAAGGTTCATATGGTGAAGCAGAAAACATTAATACAATTGTACGTAACGGATTAGCTGAAGAGCTTCCTGGTGTACACACTGTTTTAGATCAATTTCACTGGACTCCAGATGAAATGGGAGTTGTTATGAGTAGTATTCAAGAAGGTACATCACCAGAGGAAGCAGCTGCTACATGGGTTGAAGAGAATGCTGACAAAGTAGCAGAATGGACCAAAGGTGCTAAGGAAGGCAAAGGAGAAGAAGTAAGTTTAGCTTATGTCGCATGGGATAGTGAAATTGCTAGTACAAACGTTGTTGCAAAAGTCCTTAATGATCTAGGTTATGAAGTAACGATGAGTCAAGTCGAAGCAGGTCCAATGTGGGCAGGTGTTGCTGATGGAAGTGTAGATGCACATGTTGCTGGATGGTTACCACTTACTCACGCTGATCAATACGAAAAATACGAAGGTGACTTCGAAGACTTAGGTTCAAACCTTGAAGGTGCTAAAACCGGATTAGTTGTCCCGTCATATATGGAGATTGATTCAATTGAAGATTTAAAAGAATAAATTTCTTGAAATCCCTATGTATTTATCATATATAGGGATTTTTTTGTTGCTTGGATTGTTTACAAATAAAAACAGATCATTCAAGATAGTATTAGATTAAATGCAGGAGGGAATGTATGTTCGAATTAAAAGATGTCAGGTATAAAGATATATTACATATTAAAAGTATGAAAATCCCTGATAAAACGATCACATGTCTTGTCGGAGAAAGCGGAGCTGGTAAATCGACATTACTAAAAATGTTGAATATCATGCTTTCACCTGACCATGGAGATATTTATTATCAAAAAAACAATCTAAAGCTACAAGACCCAATTCAACATCGAAGACATGTAGTTATGCTGGCGCAACAGCCTACAATTTTTGAAGGGACGATTCGCGAAAATTTACAAATAGGATTGGTTTTTTCCGAACAAAAGCTGAAAGAAGAGCAAGAATTGGAAGAAGCACTAAAAATTGTGCATTTATCTAAACTCTTAAATGACGATGCAGAGACACTTTCAGGCGGTGAAAAACAACGACTGGCACTAGCAAGAGTTTATCTCATGAATCCAGAGTTTTTCCTTCTTGATGAACCAACGTCAGCTCTTGATGAAGAAACAGAGGAAGAGGTTATTGGAAATTTCATTAAAAAGGCCAAAGAAAAAGAACAATCGATTATCATGATCACTCATTCACAAAAGATAGCAGAAAAATATGGAGAAAATCTTCTACTATTAAATAAAATAGAGGAGGGGCAAGATGGATAATGTCATAAGAGATATTGAATTTTGGAGACTTGCAGCAGCATACATTTTTATCCTAATCCTAATTGTATTTGTTAAATGGCGAGGTATAAAGCGGGAAAAAAGAATTATCATTTCAACAGCTAGAATGACAATCCAATTAATTTTAGTTGGATACATTCTAACCTATATATTTGAACAACCAAATCCTTATCTCATCATTTTAATTGTATTATTTATGCTTTGGTTTGCTATAAACAATACATATAAACAAGTGACAGGAACACTAAGTAAAAAACTGAAGCAGATCATAGCAATCTCAATGGCAGCTGGTTCACTTATTACACTCATTTACTTCAATCTTGTTGTCATCCATTTCCAGCCATGGTATGAACCACAATATCTTATCCCAATCGCAGGTATGATTATAGGGAACTCGATGACTGGAATTACACTAGGTGTGAAAAATTTAATTGAAGGCATGCAAAGAGAAAAACACCTTATAGAAGGTGCGCTAATGTTAGGAGCAAAGCCTGAAATAGCTACAAAATCCATTGTGAATTCAGCATTTGATTCAGCAATTTTACCAACAATAAATAATATGGTAGGAATGGGTATTGTCTTTTTACCCGGAATGATGACAGGTCAAATCTTGGCGGGAATAAGTCCATTAACTGCAATAGAATATCAAATAGCTATATTATTAGGAATTGCCGGAAGTGTGGCATTAACTGTAATGATCTTTACATACTATGGATATCGAGCATTTTTTAATGATAAACAACAGTTTTTAAGCCAAGGGAAATAATTTTACATTATTTCCTGGAGGAATGATGTAAAGTTGAAAAAATTGAACTTGTGAATGGTTTTGCAATAATCCTGATAAGAGAATGCTAAATATTATAAAGGAATAATCATTTATTATGAACTTCATTAATTATCTATAAGTTTAATGATTAAAGATTTATATAATCAGTAAAATAATTCATCACAAATATGTCTAAATTTAAATTCTGTCTCAATTACTTAAGTAATCTTGGTATTTGAGACAGAATTTATAAAAATGTTATTACTTCCTAGAATATATATTATGTAAACTAGAATAAAACATAATAGTACCAAGAGGTTAATTGTACCCCACTTTTTCTCAAGTTGACTAAAATAGTGATAGCTGAGACTCATGATATCTGAGGTTATTCTTATAAATCAGCAAGTTCTCATAATTCATGGTTTCGAACTTAATTCCAAGGGTCTGATTCAACGTGGATAAGTAAAAAAGGAATGCCTTCTCCCCCTTCATTCAATCGTTTGTTTATAACTCTTGCCCTTTAGTAGAACAAACAATACTCACATTTAGTTTAAAAGTGTAAATTTTATTGCGTTTTAAACTCCTCAAAATTTTCTACCTCCGTATATTGGGGGCTTAAATAAGAATTCACATTTGTTATTTCTAATGCTTTTCTTATTGTTATTTGGATTAATGCTGTTCTTGAAAACAATACTTTGATAATTTGGCAATATAATTATATTTGATGCTATATAACTTCTACACATCGATTGTCTGCTCGTCACCTATTGTTACAAATTAACAAACTGTTTTTACTCGTGATATCATCAATTATTTATCATAGTTGAACCATTTTTTATTATTTGAATGTTAATATATATATATATCAATATAATGTTATCGGTATCTAACCCCGTATTTTTTCTCATTTTCATTTCATTTAACTATATTATAATAATGTTTTTGTATGCTAGCTTCTTTTAAAAAAGTTCTATAAAAATTAATTCATTTGCTTGTTGCGCCGTATACCTTTTTTAATCCATCCATCTCCCCAATTGTGCGGCTATGTGGATTAACATGCGCTCCAGGGCCACTGGACGCTTTAAGGGCGTTAGTTTGAATGATACCTAAGCCTTTATAAACGTAAGTTACCATAATCTTCAACTAAATCTGACTCGTTTATTAAAGAAGGATGCCATAATACCGGCACTCCAAACGACATTATAATTAACGTAGTTTTGGTCTTCTTTTTTAATTGTACAATACTTATTGTGCATCATAAAAAATGATGTCAATTGCTATATCTATATTCAATCCGCAGAAACCTCGATAAATAAAAAAATGACGTATGCCAATCTATACGTCATTTCTAGTGTCATTTATTAAGAAAGCACCTGAAAACGGAATCCATTAATATTTTCTCACGGCTTTTATCTATCTTATCTTATTATTCTCCCGTTTTCCCGAAACGTTCAATTCTTTCTCCAATTTCGTCACGGACACGTTGAAAGAAAGCCCATTTTTCTTCTTCAGAGCCCTCAGCTTTTGCTGGATCATCAAAGCCCCAGTGTTCGCGTTTGATATGAGGAGGTGTCACAGGGCAATTGTCTGCCGCATGACCGCAAAGTGTAACGATTAAATCAGCATTATTTAAAATTTCAGGATCAATTACATCAGATGTTTGATTTGAAATATCAATTCCTGTTTCTTTCATAGCTTTTACTGCATTCGGATTTAAACCGTGTGCTTCTAAACCTGCACTTTTCACTTCCCACTCATCACCTAAGTGTTTTTTTGCCCATCCTTCTGCCATTTGGCTTCTGCAAGAGTTTCCAGTACATAAGAAGTAAAGTGTTTTTTTAGACATGTTAAGTGCTCCTTTTTAAGTATGATTAATGAATGATAAGTAACCAAAAATATAGACCAACAAGTGTAATGAACATTGTCGGGATGGTTAAGATGATACCAGTTTTAAAATAAGTGCCCCAAGAGATTTTTACACCTTTTAGTGACAAAACATGAAGCCATAATAAAGTAGCTAAAGAACCAATTGGTGTAATTTTTGGCCCTAAATCAGAACCAATCACATTTGCGTAAATAAGAGCTTCTCTAATTACCCCACTTGTATTCGTATCAGATATTGCAAGTGCATCAATCATAACCGTTGGCATGTTATTCATCACAGAAGATAAAATAGCAGCGATAAAGCCCATACTAACTGTTGCAGTAAATAATCCCTGTTCAGCTGTCACTTGGATTAAGTCAGCTAAAACATTTGTCAATCCAACGTTTCGTAAACTGTAAACTACCACGTACATTCCTATTGAGAAAAATACGATTGCCCAAGGTGCGCCTTTGATAACTTTTCTTGTGTTAATTGCAGGACTTCTTTTCGCCATAAATAGGAAGAAGATAGCAACGATACCAGCGATAAGCGAAACCGGAATACCAATGAATTCACTTGCAAAATACCCAACTAGTAATATACCTAATACGATCCATGAAAATTTGAACATCTGTTCATCACGAATGGCTTCAACAGGTTGTTTTAATTGTGAAAGGTCATAATTTCTTGGAATGCTTTTACGGAAAAAAAGAAATAAAACCAAGATACTTGCACCTAAAGAGAAAAAGTTCGGAATAATCATTCTAGATGCAAACTCGACAAACCCAATACCAAAAAAGTCTGCTGATACAATATTTACTAAATTACTAACTACTAAAGGAAGTGAAGTTGTATCGGCAATAAAACCACTAGCGATAATAAATGGAAAGACCATTTTTTCGCTGAAGTTTAAATTTCTGACCATCGCAAGGACAATCGGTGTAAGTATTAATGCTGCCCCATCGTTTGCGAAGAAAGCCGCAACAATAGCTCCAAGAATACTTACATAAACAAACATCTTTATTCCATTTCCTTTAGCTGCTCTTGCCATATGTAGAGCTGACCATTCAAAAAAGCCAATCTCATCTAATATAAGAGAGATAATGATGATGGCAATAAACGCTAATGTTGCATTCCAAACAATAGATGTTACATCAATAACATCTTTAAAATCTACAACACCCACAATAAGAGCTAAAATGGCTCCACCACATGCAGACCAACCTATGGATAGTCCTTTAGGCTGCCATATAACTAATGTAAGTGTGAGTAAAAAGATGACTGATGCCAAAATTACTGAAATCATTTGTCAAACCCTCCATTATTCACACGAAATACGTAAACCTTGTTCTTCTAATTCTTTTATTCGATAATCCTGATTAGGGAGATATTCAAGTATGTTTTGCACAATTGGATAATAATCACTCTTTTTATTTAAAGAATAAATGATCCATTGCCCTCTTCTTGTTTCTCCCACAATACCAGCATCTTTTAATTTACGAAGGTGTTGACTAATGGCAGGCTGACTAGCCTTAAAGATTTCAACAAACTCACAAACACAGCAATCATTTGAATCTAACATTTTTACCATAGTTAGCCTTGTTTTATCACCTAAAAGTTTTAGAATTGTTGCAGCTTTTTCAATTTCAATCGACGTTTCTAACATTATTTACACCTCCAATATCCATGCGTAGATTACTATATAACAATTTACTTATATATTCAATGAATAATGGTGATTTTTATATTATTAGACCCACGTCTTAAGTTATGCTGTTAATGTCATATGATTTTGGCCCTTTGTTGTTCCCTTAGCTTATACACTGGGATTATTAAATAAATTACACTAATGATTAGTATTAGAATTATTTATGAATGTATTTCTCGCTATACTAATCTTATTTAAGACAGTCAAGTGAATCTTCACACCAAATATATTTTTAAATCTGGAATGGATTTATTAACCAACACAAGGTTCATCCTCATAAGCTCTTCTCTATTTAGATATTAATATATAAACATTTACTTATATAATATTTCGCTTATTTAATTTCATCAAGTAAGTTAGTGTAAAGTTTTTGTAAATATTGATTAGATAACTTTTGAGTTTCAAGTCAAGTTCTTTTATTACATTCGATTACTCCTGCATTTAACTAAATATGATTCCCTTTTTATAACTTTACTGCATTTAACAGATAATTAATCGAGTAGAAAACCAATGTGATTTCATATTTGATATAACAACCATGCTTATTCCAACAATGTTTTATTAAAAAAATCAAACAAAAACGTTAATATCCACTCATTTTATGGGATAATAAAATTATCACTTAGAAGAAAGTTGGTTAGTTATGAAAAACAAAAATAAATTTAAAGAAAATGAAAAAGTATGTCTTAAAGCTACAGGTGAAACTGTGACAATAAACAAATGTAGTTATGTTGCTAACATGAAAAGATACTCTTATACCCTTAAAGAGCACCAAAATACCTTTTATTTTGAAGAAGAAATGGATTCCATATAATAATCCTAAAGTTTTAGGTATTTATATATTTTTAATTATTCTTTTGGTGTATCCATTTTATCAACTGTGCTCCATTCATCATCATTTCTAATATTCGTATAAATCATCGCTGTTTTATTGACGAATGTCCTAATTGTTTTCGTATTTTGGGAACATAATTGCTCTCTTTGTGTTATCTAGTTGTAACCGACCTACTTTTCCTGTTCCTCCGATAATCGTTATTTTACTATTATTCTCCATGTCAATCCTCCGACTATACATTTTGTTTGATTTAAAACAAAACAATAGATATTGTCGAAAAAAGAAAGATAGATACTCTGTTAAGGGTATCTATTTTTGTGTACTAATATTAGGTCCTAGGTATCTAGCTTACATCTGAATGTTAATAAATCAATTGGGAACATAAATCCATTGAATTCATCGAAATTTGATTCATGATACCTTAATTTGACCACATTCCTTCTTCCGTTTTTATTATAGTAAGTTTAAGTGTAAAAACTTACAATATTTTATATTAACTAACAAAAATATTCCCTTCACTTTTGCATTTGACCTTTGACAATCTGGCTTGATGTACATTCTTAGAATAGTCCCTAATTTTATATGTGGTATTTTTGAACAAAGATTTCCTGCATTTAAAAGTTTTTATGCAATTTATAATCATCCTATAAAAAAGCTGCGCCTTAATTGTAAGTAGATACTAACAATTAAGGCGCAGCTTAATCATAAATCAAATGATTTTCTTTATCCTGCTTTATGGATATTTATTTTTTTTCCTTCTTTATGCCACTCTTTAAACTCAGCTGCTGCTGTAAAAAGTACGTCTGTTGATGAGTTAAGTGCTGTTTCAAAAGAATCTTGTAACACACCTATGATAAATCCTACACCAACTACCTGCATAGCGACGTCAGCAGGGATTCCGAATAAGCTACATGCTAGGGGAATCAGTAATAAAGATCCACCCGCAACCCCTGATGCACCACAAGCACATATAGCTGACAGTACGCTGAGGATGATTGCTGTTGGGAGATCCACTTGAATGCCAAGTGTATGAACCGCAGCAAGTGTTAAAACAGAAATCGTAACAGCAGCCCCAGCCATATTAATGGTTGCACCTAATGGGATGGAAACTGAATAACTATCCTTATTCAACCCTAGATCTTCACATAATCTCATATTAACAGGAATATTTGAAGCTGAGCTGCGAGTAAAGAATGCTGTAATACCACTTTCCTTTAAGCATTTAAATACAAGCGGATAAGGATTTTGACGCATAACTGCGTAAACAATGATTGGATTGACAACCAGCGCAACCAAGACCATACAACCAATCAAAACGGCAAGTAATTTTCCATAGCTTAGTAATGACTCAATTCCATTTGTCGTAATAGATTCAAATACTAGACCCATGATTCCTAATGGAGCAAACTTAATAACCCATGTAACTAATTTGGAAACAGCATCTGAAAAATTAGATATCATCGTTTTTGTCGTATCAGCTGCATTTCTTAAAGCCAAACCAAGGAGGATCGCCCAAGCTAAAATACCGATATAGTTCGCGTTATAAATTGCTGTAACTGGGTTATCAACAACGTTCAGCAATAATGCTTTGAGAACTTCTACAACACCGCCAGGAGCAGTTACTCCCTCAGCGCCCTTTGCAAGAGTTAAGCTTACAGGAAAAATAAAACTTACAATAACTGCAATTAATCCGGCTAAAAAGGTACCTAAAAGGTAAAGTGTAATAATGGATTTCATATTCGTTTGTTGACCACTCTTATGATGAGTAATGGCTGACATAACCAAGAAGAGTACCAACACAGGTGCAATTGCTTTTAAAGCACCTACAAATAAAGTACCAAAAATCACAACAGGTTTTGCTACATCTGGGATTGTTACAGCCAGAATAATACCAATAATTAAACCAACAATTATTTGTTTTACCAGACTCATTTGACTCCACTTGTTCAGTAGATTTTTCATGGATATTCCCCCATAGTTTAAGATGATATTGTAACATTTCAAATAACGAACTATTCATTTTTTCATAAACCTACGAGAGATTTAAGACTCTTACAAATAGTTACGATCGATTAATACTAGATGACTTTTATTTGATACGTACCAAGAGATTGGTTTTTGATTTTCTCCTTCGGTAGACTTGCAGCGTATCACCAAAGATATCTAATAGAGATCCTTACTAAAATTAAATAGGTTTCTAGATGAATAATTTCTTCATTGGATGGACATTCCCATAACATTCCACCACATAAAGACAAGTGTCTTTCGGATAAATAGTATTATAATGATTTTTTTGATATATTACAATATTATTTTCTTTATTAAGAAATGTTGTAATTATTAAAATATTCAAACAAGTAATTGCGCAAACCAATCCATATAGCAATCTCTTTGCTAGTTATTAAGATTTTTAAGGGTTCATAAATCCCAACACTATCTGAAAATGTTTTTTCAATAAAAATAATGATGCCACTTTAAAATAATATTTGATCAATTTGATACTAATAACCTTGATAAACAAACAAAAGAAAGAGCATGTTTTGAAAAAGGATTGATCAAAACATGCTCTAAATCTATTTTATTAAACCAGTATTCTGTTACTTTAGGATTCTTTTTTATTTTAGTAAGTTTGTTGTTTTGCCTTTAAGATCGTGATGCAGCTCTGTGTTTGGAATGGTTAGTTTTGGTATTTGTCCTTTTGCAACAGGTTCTTTTACATAGACGAAATTTCCTGTTCCATCAGGCGCGCTTCCTGTTGCCCAAGGACCCTCTCCTGATTCTTCACCTTCAGATAGATTCCAAAATTCATATGCTTCAGGTTGAGATTCCATTTCTGCTTCTGGTGGGAATGAGGCTGGAACGACAACACCGTTCTTTTCTTCTAACTCCTCAATTGCAGCCATCCACTGATATTGATGGTATCGATCACGTGCAAGCATTTTACGGAATGTTGCTCGGACACCTTCATCCTTTGTCATATGGTATAACCTTGCGACTTGAAGTCGTCCTTGACTTTCTGCATGTAAATTAGAACGCATGTCGGCTAATAAATTCCCACTCGCAACGATATAAGATCCATTCCAAGGCACTTCATTTGAGTTAGTTGGTAAACCCCCGAGGCCGCTCACTATCCTTCGCAGCTTCTGCTTGATCTTCGGGAGAAGCATTATCTAATAATTGACTGATAAGTGAACAGAGCATCTCGACATGTCCTATTTCCTCTGTTCCGATATCCATAAGCATATCCTTGTACTTTTCTTCTCCACGACAGTTAAAACCTTGAAAAAGATATTGCATCATGACGGTCATTTCTCCAAATTGCCCTCCTAATATTTCCTGAATCTGGCGGGCAAGCATTGGATCGGGGTTGTCTACCTTTACTTCAAACTGCAATTCTTTTTGATGTCTAAACATATCAAATTCCTCCTTAAGGTATATTTCCTTTCCTAATTATCTTCATTTTTAAAACTACTAATATCAAAAAACAGATGAATTTGAGTGTTTACATAGCTAAGGTCTTTTTAATAAGTAAAGTCTATGTATTTCTTAGATCCATATGTAAGGTACCTCCTTTTTTTTATATGAAATTTTCTAACTATGTCTTTCTTTTACCCAGCAATCTTGAAATAAAACAAATCCAACCAATTCAATACGATAGAACTATGTGTTCAAACAAATTTAATAAATTGTCTAAGAACTACTAAAATTAGTTGTGAAATAACAAATTAAAAGAAAATAGTTAGCTGTATTGCTTGGCACGCAAAAAAGACTGTAGTCACAACGATAAAAATCGAATTTGACTACAGTCTTTAGTACATAATATGGAGTTCCATTTGAAATCTAATTTATTTTGACAATGATGAAATAGAAGATTCCGGAGATGTTACCTTGTCATAGAAATCTACAAATTTGTCACGATCATCACTGTTGCGATAAGCCATGGCAACTCGAGGATGTTCATTTAATGTACCAGAGATCATGTAAGGAATGATATAACCCCACTCCCACTTTTGACGCATTTCCAGCATGTGCTCCTCTATTACTCGAAGAACTGGTTTAACCTCATAGCTTGGTTTTTGTATGTGGGTAACGAGAAGCTCTGTGTGACAGTTTCCAGCTGCACGACCCATACCATAAACAGAAGAATCAAGGAAAGATACGCCATTTCGCATTGCTGTTAATGTATTAGCGAAAGCTAACTGCATGTTGTTATGAGTATGAATACCAAGTTGTTTGTTAGGAAGCATCGCTTTAAACTTTTTAACCTGATGCTCAATATCCATTGGATCTAAGCTTCCAAAGGAATCAACGATATAAACAACATCTACAGGACTTTCCTTCACCATTTCGAATGCTTCAATCAACTGATGTTCAGGAACACTTGATAAAGCCATAATATTAAGTGAAGTCTCATAGCCTAAATCATGGAACATTTTTACAAGCTCCAGACCTTTATCCACTTCACGGATGTAGCATGCAATTCGAATCATATCTAAAACACTTTGTTCTCGTGGCAGAATGTCATTTGGATCAACTCGTCCAATATCCACTAAAGCGGACAGCTTTGTGAACTTTTTTTCAGGGATAATTTCTTTTAAGAAGTTATCGTCAAGAAATCTCCATGGATTAGGCTCAGTGGCATTAAGAAGCTTTGGTGAATTTTTGTAACCAATCTCCATATATTCTACACCAGCTTCACTCAGTCCATTATATAGGTCTTGCACAAAACTCACACTGAAATCCCAATTGTTTACCAACCCGCCGTCACGAATGGTACAGTCTATAATTTTGTTACGATTTTCCATGGTCGTCACTTCCTTCTGTTTATCTTCAAATCATATTTTTAACCTGATGCTTTTTCGCTTTTATGCTTTTATGTACTAAAATGTATATAATATGATTTAAACACGGTTCGTATGAAAGTGTCAATCAATTTTACAAAAAATCATTATTTTCAATTTCATTAGTAAACAAAGAATATCATTTTAGGACTAACTCAATCAACTTTTAATTTTGTATTCTCTCTTCTTTTTAGATAAAATAGCTGATTTAGGAGTTATTGAACTAATTTTTAAATTGATAAGCATTCTTCTTGAATGAATTATTACAAGGAATATTGTTCAGACAGAATCAAATTATTTCACCTTAGGCAACCCAAGCTATAAAAATACTGTTGTCGTTAGTTATAAAAAAGGGCAAATGTTATCTGCTTCAGTTCTAGCATTCCTTAATATGGCAAAAGAGGAATATAAGCAATTTTAATAAAGAAACCTTCCATCGGTAGGCATCACTTGCCTTAAGTGTAATTTATATACCTAAATTGATTTTAATTGGTCCTTTTTCTTTTAGAGCTATCTCCCCCCTTGGAGCAGATTTATACAACTTATTGACCGTGTTTTTATGTTCACCATAGCCCGTCAGCGATATATACGATTCTGAAGCAGCTTACATAAGATCAATAGTATCTCTTTTGACAAAGTGATTGTTTCAGGGAACAATTGATAGTTATATTAATCTACACTAATGCTCACAGCATACTACTCGAACAAGTTCATGTAAGACGTAAAAAAGAGTTCAAGATCTGTAATTTTGATCTTCAACTCTTACGATATGTCTTTTTATTTTCGTACGAGAAATCCACTCTTATCTTTAATGAATATTTTCATACACTCGTTTCTTCTGACTTCTCTTTAGATAAAAACCAACCACCTAAAGCAATAAGAAGCATAACACTCCAAAAGATTGTATTCCAAATAGGTCCTTCAACAAATTCGTGGGAAATGATGTGAACTGCTGGATGTGCAAGAGTATGCATTAATAACTTAACCCCTACCCAACCAACGATAAGCATTGCGGCCGTTTCTAAACTAGGTCGTTTTGTTAATAACTTAACGAAATATCCAGCAGCAAAACGTATTACAATTAAACCAGCGATAGCACCTATTATAATAACAATAAATTGAGCACCATCCATACCGCCAATTTCATTCATTGGTGTATCCGGTAAGGCTATGACAAGAGCTACGGCAGCTAAAATAGAGTCAACAGCAAAAGCGATATCTGCTAAAGCTATTTGTGCGATGGTCATACGATAGCTTTTCCCTTTTTTCTCCTCTTCGCCGTCTTTCTTCTTTAGTAAATGTTTTAAAGCAATAAAAATTAAATAAGCAGCCCCAATCGCTTGGACTTGCCAAACATGGAATAGGTACGAAATAATAAATATTGCGCCAATTCTAAAAATAAAAGCTAAAAGCAACCCAATATTAATTGCCTTTTTTTGCTGTACTTCTGGCAAATGCTTCGCCATGATTGCTAAAACTAAAGCATTATCAGCAGATAATAACCCTTCCAAAAGAATTAGAATAAGTAAAACCCAGCCATACTCTAATAATAAAGATAATTCCATATTTTCCCCCTTAATAATTTAAAGCTTTAAAAACCTAGTGGAAAAGAAATGTCCATATTCAATCAATATATTTACATAAAACCCTACATAAATTTTTATCTTTTTCTAGTCTTGTATTATTCCATTAAACCTAAATGGTTATTCAGCTTCTCTCCCTTTTCCTTTATTCTTACTAGTAATACCTATACATTCTCTCAATTTTAGTATCAATTCCTTCATATATACATTGTGTTTATTTAATTATTCTTAAATACATAAATTTTCAAAAATAGTCTAATAACTGCTTGTTCTTATTTTCAAAACTGACATAAATAAATGAATAAGGACATATATTATATCAATCAAATAGGAAGGAGGGGAAACCAATGGATAATCGGATTTTCTTATTCCTTGCTTCGATTTTAGCTGGTTTTGCACTTATTAGGGTTCCTTTAGCTGATTCATTTCTTGAAAGCGTTTCACCAATTACTAATATACTTGGCATACTAACTGTTCTCGTCTTCTCACTCGTCTTAATTTATAAAGGAGTACGTGGTTTGTTCAGTAAGTAAATGAGTTTAATGGAAAGCACTCATAAAGGGTGCTTTTCTTTTTTTCTTATATAAAATTTCACAACTTTTGTACATGCGGAAAAACATTGAAGCAACAACCATCCAATAAGAGTGAGTTATTTCTGATTGTATGTATTATTTTTGAAGAGTATTTAAATGATATCGTGTATTACCGTTGTATGCTTTACGCTTCGTGTAATAATCAAGACAACCTAAAAACTCATTAACTTGCAGCTGCATTACCTCCAGATCTTCAGTCTTTACAGCTGGGTCACGATGGTCCCATTTTATAAATTTGATAAAGTAATATTGTTTTATTGGGTAAAAAACTACTTTAGAAAGAGGAAATTTATCAAACATAAACTCGATAATTCCCTTTCGCTTGTAAGAGTAGCTTAAAATTTCCATAATAAGATCTTCCCCCCTCTTCTATCTGATTTTTCAATCAAATACTTATATTTTTATTACCCACTCATAGAGTACTTAAACGAAATGATTAAACGCACTGTGAAAAAATAACTTGCTTGATAAGAAAAAAACTCATTAGCATGAAAAATTTAAGTATTAATGAATACTACGTTTCTTTACCAACAGTTTCATTCCAACAACTAATTGCTTCAGATTAACTCCCTATTTCTCTTCCAGTGTGAAAGAAGCCAAACCCACACTTTTCTTTTTCAAACTCAGTCCTAAATAGTATTATTATTGTGTTAGAATAGCAGATTGAACAATTAAAAAGATTATCTCATAGGATAAATTATCTGAAGCGGAGGTAATTTATTTGAAGAGATGGTTAAAAGGAGTTATTTTAACATATCTATCCTTATTGTTTTTTGGCAGTTTTATTATGGTTGGCATGTTGTGGACTGGTACTTTTGAAAGTAAGATTCCACTCATTGCTGAAATAAAAATCTTTTTGTATTATTTCTTCGCTGGAGCTATTGGTGCATCCCTTCGTCATCTTTACATGTTTTGTTCACACTATATGAAAGATGAATTAAATAATTATAGAGAATGGATAATGTACATTTTTTATCCGATTTTTGCAACTGGGACAGCAATAATTGCAGTCACCCTAATTGAAAGCGGCATCTTATTGATACAATTCACAGACTATGAGGATACCCCATTTGCACAAATAAGCATTGCTTTCTTTGTTGGGTTTGGTTTTAACAGGTTTTTAAATAAGCTTAATGCAGTATCAAAAAATTTATTTAAAACAAACGACACTATTCCAAACAAACAAAATAAATGAATTCACTAAAAAGGTATTTTTCTTTCCTGTGTATGTCCCCTTTTTTACCTTGGGGGCATATTCTCTAGACAAAGACAGTCATAACGAGTCACAATAATGAATAGGAAGTTACCTGCTTTTTCAACATGATTCTTTTCAAATTGAGTTTGACAACATGCTATCGATTAAAGGAGTGAATGTTTTTGTTGCAACAGTTGTTAGGCGAGTCAAATTATACAGTTGTCTTCACAGGTGCGGGGATGTCTACAGAAAGTGGACTTCCAGATTTCCGTTCTTCTAAAGGTTTATGGAAGGAAAAAGATCCAAGCCGAATTGCTTCTATAAATTCATTGAATCAAAATGTTCATGAGTTTATTGAGTTCTATCGAGAGAGAGTGCTTGGTGTAAAAGAATACAAACCGCATCAGGGCCATTACATACTCGCCAAATGGGAAAAACAAGGAATTATTAAGTCTATTATCACGCAAAATGTAGATGGTTTTCATCAACAAGCAGGCTCTAAGCAGGTAGCTGAATTACACGGAACATTGCAAAAGCTGCACTGTCAATCTTGTGGTAAAAGCTATAGCAGCGATGAATATGTAAACCGTGATTATTATTGTGAATGTGAGGGTATTTTACGTCCGTCGATCGTTTTATTCGGAGAAGCGCTGCCAGAAGATGCTTTCCAATTTGCTTTACAAGAATCAGAAAAGGCAGACTTATTTATTGTACTTGGTTCATCCTTAACTGTGACACCTGCAAACCAATTCCCCTTGATTGCAAAAGAAAATGGAGCAAAACTTGTTATTGTAAATAGGGACAAAACTGACTTTGATCCTTATGCAGATGAGGTAATTAATCACAAAAGTATTGGGGAAGTTTTAAAAGAACTTAATAACAGTTTTTAAACATCAAAAGCAAACTCCATTTTCGTTAACGGAGTTTGCTTTTGAAATTTCATTTCTTATCTTCCATCGACAACTTCTTTTAAGATTTCATAAGAACGTTTTTGTTTATCAGGATCAAATATATAAGACACTGCCATAAATTCATCGACATTATATTTTTCTTGAAAACTTGTTAATTGATCTCGTATTGAATTTTTACTTCCTAATAAAGTAACACTAGACATTGACGATGCCATTTCTTTTTCATGAGGTCTCCAAATGTGCTCCATACTCTCAACAGGCGGTTTTAACTTCATTTGTGAGCCACGAACAACATTCAGGAAAAACTGCTGCATGGTTGTTGATTCAAATTTTGCTTCTTCATCGCTTTCAGCCGCAATTACATTTAAGCATACAATCATGTATGGTGTGTCTAAGTATTCAGATGGCTGGAATCTATTACGATATATTGAAATCGCTTCTTCCATATATTTTGGTGCAAAATGGGAAGCAAATACATATGGCAAGCCTAATTTGGCTGCTAGGTAGGCAGAATCAGTCGAAGAGCCTAAAATATATAGTGGGATATTTGTTCCAACTCCTGGATAAGCCTTTACATAGCTTTGCTTCTCTTCAGGTCCAAAATATGTAAGCAATGAATTGACATCCTCAGGGAATGTGTAGACAGAATCATTTTGTGTTCTTCTTAATGCACTTGCCGTCATCATATCTGTACCAGGCGCACGGCCGAGACCAAGATCGAGTCGATTAGGATAAATGGTTGCCATTGTTCCGAATTGTTCAGCGATTACCAATGGTGAATGGTTCGGAAGCATGATTCCACCTGACCCAACTCGTATATGTTCGGTATGTTCCAATGTATGCTTTATTAAAATGGAAGTAGCTGAACTACCGAGTGTCGGTGTATTATGATGTTCAGCAATCCAATATCGTTTATATCCCAATTTTTCAGTACTTTGTGCTAAATCCACCATAGCATCAATAGCTTCTTTTGTTTGTTGCCCTTCACGGATAGGCACAAGATTTAAGACAGAAACGGGTATTTGTAAATTTACCATTTAAATTTATCCTTCCTTTGTAAGAATACAATTCTATAGTAACAGGTGGAGCTCCCGAAACAAATTTAAATGCTTAGCAGGTAAAAAAAGTGATGGATCATTTGACAATTTATTAACTTATTATTTTCGATATTAAACAAAAGAATTCCATAATAATGTATGGAATCCTCTCATTTAACAGTATTCTTCTTTTTTAACTTTCTATTTATCTCCTAAATGATGATCTTGTTCTGTATCTTTAAATTCCTTTTTCACCCACTGAAAAAATATTTCATAATCGTTTTTAACTTGTTCCTTGTAAGTTATGGCAGAGAAAACAATCTGAGCACAGAATGTATTGAATTCATTTCCAATAGCTTTTAAAATTTCTACCTCACTATGATGTGAAAATAAATCAGCTTGAAAATCAACATCTGAACGAGCGTGAATTTTCGCCGTAATTCTCCCCATGCAGTCAAGCGTTAAATCAATATCTTCTATCGATTTCAGTTGTTGTGCTTTTACTTTCTTTTTATAAGGAGATCGCTCCCGAACATAGAAATGGCGGTTCTCTATTGTCAAATAGCCTAAATAGGGATCTTCGAGATGATGCATAGCTTTTTGTGTGGCAACAACCCGTTCTCCTTGATGTTCATATTTCTGCCAAAATTTTTCCCTGTAGAATAAAAAGTATGCTGGTATAGGCGTACGTACTTCTTTTACTTCTAATACTAAATCATCGATTCCGTAAGATTCTTTTCCACCTTCAACCAAAATATAATAGCGATCAAGTCCGATTGAGGCTGTTCCTGAACCATGTTTACGAGCCACATCCTTTATCGTATAAAAAGAGCTATCCTTTTTGTTATCATCATCTAATGAATGAAAATAATCCTCTGATATAGAGTCAAGTGTTCCACGTTCGATAGCACTCACAGGCTGTATCTCATCAGACCAAGCGAAAACACGTTTGTTTTCTTCATTTATATACGTTATATCTTTTAAAAGATGATTTCGCTGTCTTTTAACTAATTTTTTTAGAATTTTCTGGACAGGTCCTTTTGTATTATCCTTTGTGAACGTCAATGTGAATGGATCATCCTTTGACTTTACAAATCTGTTTAACTGACGATAGTATGATGTAAGATATGTAATGATTCTCTCCTTTTGTTCTTCTTCACTAAGTGATAGTGCGTCACAAAACAAAGCAATGCTTACAGACATACGTAACACATCATATAAATACGAGCCAATATATCCCTCATCAAAATCATTTACATCATATACAATTTCCCCTAGCTCATTTTGAAATGCTCCAAAATTATCCATATGTAAATCACCTTGAATCCATGTTGGTTTATCTTCTGGAGTATGATAAGAAAAAGGAATTTTCGTCATATCATAATAAAATAAATAGGCACTGCCTCGAAAAAAACGAAAGGGACTTTCCATCATTTTATGATATTTTTCTTTTCTTTCCTTTACATCTAACTTCATACACTGATTATCAAACTCATTCATAATTGTTTCGATGATATGTTTTCGCAAGACATTTTTCGTATTTTTTACACGATCAAGCATTAATAGATTCATAATCCTACAAACACCTTCCTGAAATTAAACATAGTAAATTCGTTTTATTGTTTTAATTCTATACTGATATTATCTCATAAAAAAATATTTAGATTTGACAATGCCTTTATCTAACTTATACCCGTTATAAGCAAGGCTACCATTTATCAGGAGAAGAAGCCTGTTCAGTGCTTTTAGAAATAGTAACCTTTAGCATACATGTTAAGGCAAGAAGCATACTCCCTGCAGCTGTATAAAATAAAATCCCAAACCCAAATAAATCAATTAATAGACCTAAAGATGGTGGTGAAATAATAGCTGCTAAAGATGAAACCAAGTAATATAGACCTGTTCTAGTTCCAAAGCTTTGTTCAGTTCCAGTAGAAACGATAAAAGGATATGCATTGATATTAATACAAGCCCAAAAAATCCCGCCAACTAATAAAAGAGCTCTTAAAAAATAGACAGATTGTATTAAATTTAAAAGGAGAAAAATAAAAACCAAACCTATTATGCCAATTAGAATCATTTTTTTCTTTCCGAATCTTGCACCAAGGATCCCGCTTGGTATGGCGGTTAAGACAAAACTTAAAGAAAAAAATGTTAAAGAAAACGCGGAAGAACTATTTGATAGGCCAAGCTCATTTACACCATACAACGTAAATAAAGCCTCCATCCCTTGAATCGCAAAAAACCAAAAAAAGATTGCAGCTAACAAATAAATTGTTGGTGAATTTAATTCTTTTTTGTAATTAATTTTTGGAGTCATTGTCATTGCCGTTGAAATTGTATCTCTTTTTTCGTTAATAGTTTTAAAAACAACCAATAAAGCAATTAAAAAAATCGCTGAAACGGCTAAAAACGGTAAGAATTCTTCAATATCATATAGGAAAGAACCTACACTAAATGCTAAAATTGCCCCACAACCACCCATGAAGTTAATCACACCATTTGCTTTTGTACGTTCAGGTTCTGGAGTAATATCAGGCATTAATGCAATTGTCGGCGACCTGAAAATGGCCATTGATAAGTTCATACATACCATAAAAATAATTAGTGATACTAAATTAAAATGGAATGGAATAAGGGCAAAGAATAAAGCAGCTAATGGCATGCCGATTAGCAAATAAGGCATCCGCCGTCCGAATCGAGTATTTGTTCGATCACTTCGTTGTCCGATGTATGGTTGTAAAAAGAGGGCGAAATAATTATCAATTGTCATCAAAAATCCAATCAATGCCGTACTAGCAAGATAATGATTAAGAAAAAATGGCACAAATCCATTATATAAAGCCCATCCGATACTAATACTGAAAAATCCAAACCCTAACAGCCATATTTTTTTCATCGCAGTACACCTCGCATGTCGATGATACTATAGAAATATTCAATTAAATCGCAGCTTTCATAGCATGTGCTAAAAATTGATTAATTGTAATATGCCATAATCAGTATGGTTATTTGTTTTTTCCAAAAAAAAGAAGTGCTATTATACTATGCGAATTAGCACTCCCTTTTGCTTATTTTATTTTTTATATGTGTTTTAATCTGATTATGATCCTGCGCATCTGATAAAATCTGAAGATAACATCAAGGGTTTTAATAAATAAATTAGCCTACTAAATAGAAAGATTAGTATTATATCAATTAATGATGCCTAGCTTTTCGAAAACCATCTAACACATTTATTATAGCAGTTACGACAAAAATGAGAATGATACCACCAACTAACCATGCTTGAAATTGACCAGCTGTTAAATTAAATAGATCAGTCATATATAATATAAATTCTTGCTGCAACAAGTCAGGATTAATTACTATCACGGTGGTTACAATTGTTGCGATAACCTCGATAACCGCATTAAAAAGTGCAACTTTTTTCGTCCACTGTCCTTTAATGAATTTATAGATAGCTAATGTTATTTCTAATCCTATGACAATTACAACAATTACCCAATAACGAAACAGCACTTCTTGGTTTAATGCTGGAATGATAAAATCTAATCCGTTTCCAATTCCTTTATATACACCTACAAGATGATTTGCATAAAAATAAAGAGTTGCCCAAATAGCTGTCCACAGTAAACTACCAAATACTTCGCATTTTGTAATCGCTTTTTTCTTTGGAATATATGTGATATTTTTTAAATCATCTGGTGTCCATTTATTAAAACTTGTTGTTAACGGTTGATTATCTTTCCTTTTATCAGTGCGTTCAATAATGGCGAAAACGAGCGTTAACCAGAAAAAAACTTGAAAACCAACTTCTAGAAGTCCCCATATTCCTTCACCCATTATGGCAAGAACGACATTGAGAACTGCTTCTTGCCCACTATATCCAATAAAATATTCTGTGATCATTGAGAGTAACACGACAACACCTGCAATCGGTAAGATCATTTTTAATAATGATAGATAGATATCATAATAACGCGGACCTATAAGGTGCAATGGCTGGTCTCGGTAGCCACTGGCTAATGTTACGGGGTTACCTAATTTTTCAAGCGATAATTTTACATCTTCCTCTGTGTAATTATCAGGCAGCATATCCTCAATTGTTGACCGCAATTCAAGCCCAATGTCCTCACGGCTTTTTTCAGGCAGCCTTCGAGTAACTTCTTGGATATAAATCTCAATCAAATTCTGTTTCATCATCTTCCTCCTCTTTTATTAACCCATATAGTTCTTTAGAATTCTTGATCCATTCTTTTTTTAACTGTATAAAAATTTCTACTCCATATTCACTTAAAACATAATACTTACGTGGTCTGCTCTCTGAAGTATCCCAACTACTTGTCACAAGCTCCTGTTTTTCTAAACGGCGAAGTAATGGATATAGTGTACTTTGGTCAATTGTAATACCTGACTGTTCCAATAATTGTACTAGCGAATATCCATACTGCGGAGTACGTAATTGACTTAATACCGCCAATGTCAAAGTCCCTCTTCTAAGCTCTGTTATTAAAGAATTCAGTAATGTACTCATTCACCCACCTCGTTTTCAAATACTATATGTCATACACTATATGGTTTATACTATGTGCCATACAGTAATGTTGTTACAACATCAATTACAATTTTTATAATTTTATTTTTGTAAGGATTATATCCCATGAAAATGGTTGCGAAAGGAAAATATCTATTTTGTGTCTAAAACACTTAAAAACTTCTTCATAAATTATAAACCCGTATGTTTTAAATTTATGATCTCGGGAAACTGATTAGAAAAAGCATAGGAGAATGATATGAATAAAAAAACCAAACAAAATAACAAACATAGTCTTTATCCAAAAAGACAATATTACTTTCCTGAACAAATAATGGAATCCTTTATGTTAAAAGGAAAAGAATCACTGCAAATGACTGGACGAGCTCAATTTATACTCTCTATTTTGGCAGGAGCGTTTATCACCTTTGGTGCGCTTGCTTCAGTGCTATTGTCCATAAATGTTAAAGACGATGGTATTTATAATCTTTTATCTGGAATTGGCTTTGCTATTGGCTATACAATGATTTTCCTTTCAGGTTCTATTTTATTTACGGAAATAAATGTTTTACTGCCTAGTTACATATTTAACAGTAAGGATCATATAAGCAAAAAACTATTTCAGTTTCTATTGATTTGTTATTTTGGAAACTTTTTAGGGGCTATTTTTGTTGGTTTTTTATTAAATCTTTCTGGGTCATTAGATAAAGAATTTTATGAGGGTCTACTTGTATTTGTAGAAAAAAAAATGCACTTTACAGAACGTGGTACATGGGGCTGGTTTCAAGTCCTATTTTCAGGAATTTTAGCTAATTGGCTTATTGGAATGGCAGCTGTTCTGGCCACTGCTGCAAGGGATGTTGTTGGGAAAATTTTAGGGATTTTTCTTCCTGTTATTATTTTTGAAGCAGGTAATTTCCAACATGCTGTAGCTAATATGGGATATTTCAGCATCACATTGTTAGAAGGATTTAACATTAGTTGGCTACAATTGATTTTATTAAATATCATCCCTGCTTCAATTGGTAATTTAATTGGCGGAGCTATATTGGTATCCCTGCTTTTCTCGATTGCCTTCAAAGAAAATATAAATGATGAAGTGACTGAAGAGGAATAAAATCTATTAACTTTCTTTCTACTTAAATTAAAATAGACCAACCATTGAAAGAACAGGTGGTCTATTTTAATTTTATACAAATATAGTCAGGCATTGACTTTCTATCCATTATTCATAATCATGGCATGTGTATGATTTTTCAATTCCTCTTCCATGACTTCGATATCTTTTTTAAATTTCTCCTCAATAATCTTTTTAGAACCGAATATAAAAATTTGATCCCCTTCATGGATTTCTGTATTATAAACATGCTTTTTAATGATCAAATCACCTCTTTTAATAAATAATATAACAAATTCTAATTCTTCATGACCTTTTATTGCTTGATTTAATGTTTTATCTAGCAAATATGACTCTTTAAAAACATGGAGATTTAACACATGATCATTCTCATCTAATAAAAAAACCTCTCGTATCGGTAAATCAATTACTTCAATTTTATTCCGCATTTTTTCGTTAAATAATGTAGATAACTTATTCTGAATAAAAGATAGTTTTAAGATACCAAGAATAAGTAATAATCCTCCCGCAACGAAAAAAATTTCTTTTGTTCTTAAATCATCTGATAAATATGAACTAATTGTTGAAATAATAACAGCAAGTGAAAATGCTCCAAATAGAATAAGAAAAATGGCTAATTTCCTTCGAATTGGATGACCTAAAATTAGTTCAGATTCTCCTGTCGTAAAACCAGTGCCTGTCATCATAGAGATTACCTGGAATCTAGATACCTCTAACTTTAATCCAGTTGTCCAAAATAAAATAGTATGGATTTCAATTACAGCTATGATGATGATGAAATAGATTAATAAAAATAATATATTCATTTTTACACCTCATTTTAGATTTGAATTGTTTCGGAAAGTTACATTTGGAAAGTTACATTTGGAAATTTTACATCCTTATAGTTTACTAAAAAGTGAAAAATCTTCATAAAATTGGTTGGGGTATTAATACCCCAACCAGCATATAAAAACTATACTTTTCTTTGAAGAACTTACTCTATTGCATTCTCTTCTATTTTGATTACTTAATTACATATCACCTATTTATGTCGTAATCTCGTTATATGATCAATACCCTGTTCAACTAATATAAAACATTGTATTTCGAAGAACTGCTATTCATCATCATCAAGATTAATAGAAAAAATATGACTATAAAAAGGTAGCAATGAACTAAAATTAACTGACTGATCTAATGTATACTTCCTTTCTTATATCTGTAGGATTGTATGACTTCCTTTTATCAATAACATCTTTAAATAATGCCAACGGTCTAAATCGATGTTTTACTAAATAATTTATAAAGAGAGATGAAGAACTTTCAAAAAAAGTTTCTAAATCAGCTCATTGTGATGTGATCAATACCACCTTAAAAGGAGGAGATCAAAAGATGGTTGTCATTCATTATTTTGAAGATAAAACTTTATTATTAAGTCAGCTGGTAAAACAAATACCTTCAATTGATGAAAATATAAAAATTAAAGGCCGCAAAGGTAAGGTTTTAAGTGTAAAGAATGTTGAAGGAAACCATGTCCATGTATATGTAATGTTTGAAAAAGTAGTCAAACAGCAAGCACTGTCAAAAGAAACAAAAAAGAAAAAGAGATAATATTTTTATTAATATGCACAACAATTCATGCTCTTTATAAGAAACTGCTACGAAACATGAAAAAGGACTGTCATATTTTAATAGACAGTCCTTCCTTAACATTGTGTTTAAACGAAATTATGAATGTATCATATATCCTTATAGCTGGGGAAACAGGATCCGGTAAATCAACACAATTACGTTCAAACCTTACAAGTTTGATCCTAACTAAGAAACCGAGCGAATTGGAGTTTAACTAGGGGATTAGGAAGGTTGAACATGTGAAGTGTGTGTTAAATAATGTTAAGGATATTGCTGAAATGCTGCATCATATCAAAAGGTAGTTAGATGAAAGAAGCGATTTAACGGAAATATTCGAGGTAAGTCAGATTGATGACCTTCCAGAAGAACATAAAAAACCTTACATCGTGGTATACATCGATGAATTTGTGATGCTGCGTAAAGATGAAACGGTAATGGATATTTTAACGGATAATGTAGCGATAGGAAGAACGCTTGGAGTGTTCGCTGAAGAATCATCTTGCGATGAGGAAGCAGAAGTAACATTTACAAAAGAAGGAACAGTTCAATGGGTAGATGGAGCAGGAACAAATGCAGGAGAATATGAAGAAAATACCGATAATGTATATACATTTAACTTAAATGACCTTGCCTTTACAGCAACTTTAGATGAAAATCAATCAAACCACAATTGAAGTGGGCGGAGCTAATGTCGAAGAAAGTTGTACATTTAAAAAGCAGAAGGATTAACTGATAAAATGTCTTTAGATCACATAAAAAAGCTGCATAAAACCCCACTTTTTTATGCAGTCGCCAGGATTCTTGAGAAGCCAGAAACGTTGATAAATCAACGATGTATAAAATCATGTATAAACGATAAAATCGGCTAAAAGCCAAACCCTTGAACCATCAGGATTTGGCCTTTTTGCATACTTCTTATAGTTGGTTTTATGTTAACTGAGTCTGTATATAATATACATTTCTTTATTTGAAGTAGATACTGTCAGTATGTCCAATCACCTTTTAACTTGCAAAATAAACTACTAATATAAAAGATTAGTTCTAGTCTTTCATGTTGATTCTAAACTAAAAGAAAGGAGAATGAAAAATGGCTAATCCAAATCGTGTTCGAAATGGTGGATTTGAGCAATCTATCACGCTACCAGCCTTGCCTCCTTTTTGGTCGGGAACTGGTTCAACCGAAACTGGTACTCAATTGTTGGAACATACTAATGCACGGCTTAATCCTGGTGAGAATATCTCGCAGGAATTGTTACCTTTACAGGTTGGTGAAATTTATCAATTCCAAGCCGCTTTTAGCATTATTAGCCCTCTTACTGGTACACTTGATATCGGAATTACTGGGCAGCCAGCTCGACGTTTTCAAGCAATTAATATAGAAGACGGCAATGAATATTCCTACTACAATTTTGACTTCACAGCTACTGTGCCAAGTGCAACATTAACAATCGCAAACAACACCGACGCCGATGTGTTTATCGATGTTGTATCCGTAAAATTAACTAATCCAAATCTCGTTCGTAACAGTGGATTCGAGCAATCTATCACGCCAGCCTTGCCTCCTTTTTGGTCGGGAACTGGTTCAACCGAAACTGGAGGCACTCAACTGTTGGGAGATACTAATGTACGGCTTAATGTCGGTGAAAATATCTCACAGGCTTTGTTACCTTTACAGGTTGGTCAGATCTATCAATTTCAGGTCGCTTTAGATACTACTGCTACTGCAGGTACAATTGATATCGCTATTACTGGCATCACAACTCGACATTTTCAAGCTAACATAAATCCTGGAAATTATTCCTACTACAGTTTTGACTTCACAGCTACTGTGCCAAGTGCAACATTAACAATCACAAACAACACCGGTCCGATCGGAGGCGCAGATGTCAAAATCGATGTTGTATCCGTAAAATTAGCTAATCCAAATCACGTTCGAAACGGCGGATTCGAACAATCCACCCCAACGGCCTTAGCTCCTTTTTGGTCAGGAACTGGATCCACCGAAACTGGAGGCACTCAACTGTTGGGAGATAATAATGCACTCCTTAATCCTGGTGAGAATATCTCGCAGGAATTGTTACCTTTACAGGTTGGTGAGATTTATCAATTCCAAGCCGCTTTTGAAACTGGTGGTGGCGGTACTACTGGTACAGTTGATATCGGAATTACTGGCATTACCACTCGACATTTTCGAGCTGCAAGGATGGTAGATGCTGAATATGCCTACTACAGTTTTGACTTTAAAGCTACTGTTGCAAGTCCAACATTAACAATCGCAAACAACAGCAGCGCCGATGTCAAAATCGATGTTGTATCCGTGAAATTAGCATAAATTAGGTTAAAAGGATCTTCCGTTAGGGGGTGTTGACAAATACCTCTTCAAACAAAAAGAAGATGAATCTCTACTAAATGTAGTGTTCATCTTCTTTTTTATTCACTATATTCTGTATCTAGTAATGAGACTCTTTAGTTTGTCAACAGCCCCATTAGAAGATCCTTTTTCAGTTCCGAAAATACCTCATTATGTAAACTAAGTTTGTATATGATATACATTTCTTTATTGGAAGTAGATCCTTTTTTCAGAAAAAACGTGTAAAAGTAAAGAAACTGTCATGACTCGACAATCTGATAAAAGCACAATTTTACAAGAAAATCTATTCATTTTTATAGAAAACTGTTTTTCTCAATCAGTATGTCCAATCATATATCAACTTACTAAATAAACTATTAATGAAGAAAAATTATTTCTCTTCATTTCGATTCTAAACTAAGAGAAAGGAGAATGAAATATGGCTAATCAAAATCGCGTTCGAAACGGCGGATTCGAGCAATCCACACCACCTGGTGTAGGTCCTTTTTGGTCACCTATTGGCGGTGCCGTAAGTGAAACAGGCGTCCAGCTGTTGGGTGATAATAATGGACGGCTTCCTGCTGCCGGAGATAGTATTTCGCAACCATTAAAACCATTAGAGGTTGGTCAGATTTATCAATTCCAAGCTGCTTTTAGCACAGACAGTGCTAGTACTGGTACAATTGATGTCGATATTACGGGCATCACAACTCGAAGTTTTCAAGGAGCGAATATAGAAGCTAGTGAAGAATATGTCTACTACAGTTTTGACTTCAAAGCTACTGTTGCAAGTCCAACATTAACAATCACAAACAACACCAACTCCAATGTGGTAATAGATGTTGTGTCTGTAAAATTGGCTAATCCAAATCGCATTCGAAACGGCGGATTCGAACAATCCGCCCCGCCGGCCTTACCGCCCTTTTGGTCAGGAAATGGTTCAACCGAAACTGGCGGCACTCAGTTGTTGGGAGATAATAATGTACGGCTTAATATGAGTGAAAATATCTCCCAGACATTGCTGCCTTTACAGGTGGGTGAAAGGTATACATTCCAAGCCGCTTTTTTCACAAATGCTACTACTGGTACAATTGATATCGGCATTACTGGCATCACAACTCGAAATTTTCAAGGCTTTAAAGTAAATTCTTCAGATTATTCCTACTACAGTTTTGACTTCAAAGCTACTGTTGCAAGTCCGACATTAACAATCACAAACAACACCGACTCCGATGTGACAATAGATGTTGTATCCGTAAAATTAGCTAATCTAAATCACGTTCGTAACGGCGGATTCGAACAATCCACACCGCCGGTCTTACCGCCTTTTTGGTCAGGAAATGGTTCAACCGAAACTGGCGGCACTCAGTTGTTGGGAGATAATAATGCACGGCTTAATGTCGGTGAAAATATCTCGCAGGCATTGTTACCTTTACAGGTTGGTGAGATTTATCGATTCCAAGCAGCTTTTGAAGTTAGTGGTGGTGGTACAGTTGATATCGGAATTACTGGCATTACAACTCGACAGTTTAAAGGTGATAGTATGGTAGATGGTAATGAATATGCCTACTACAGTTTTGACTTCAAAGCTACTGTTGCAAGTCCAACATTAACAATCACAAACAACACCCTAGCCGATGTGATTATCGATGTTGTATCCGTGAAATTAGCATAACTTAGGTTAAAAGGATTAGATGTTTTTAAACTATCTGGTGCTTTAATTGAAGAAGCAGCATAAAAGGATGTATAGGATATGCACTTATTTTAAGTTTAACTATTTTTCTCAGTCAGTATGTCCAATCACTTTTCAACTTACTAAATAAATTACTAATATGAAAGATTATTTCTCTTACTAGCCTTTTCATGTTGATTCTAAACTAAGAGAAAGAAGGATGAAAGATGACGAATCCAAATCGTGTTCGTAATGGCGGATTTGAACAATCTGCCCCACCTGCTTTACCTCCATTTTGGTCAGGAAGTGGCGAAACTGAATCCGGTGGTACGCAGTTGTTGGGAGATAATAATGCACGGCTATCGCCAAGTGAAAATATCAATCAGGTTTTATTACCTTTACAGACTGGTGAGCAATATCAATTCCAAGCCGCTTTTTTTAGGATTGGTCCAGTTTCGACTATTACAGAAACAATTGATGTCGATATTACCGGAATCTTAACTCGGAAATTTCAAATAGTCAACATACAATCAGACGACTATATCTTTTATAATTTTGACTTTATTGCTACTGGTACAACTGCATCACTAATCATCACAAACAATTCAAACGTAGATGTGAGAGTCGATGTTGTATCTGTAAAGAGGGCTAGTCCAAACCGCGTTCAAAATGGTGGATTCGAACAATCCATTCCACCAAATCTAAGTCCCTTTTGGACAGGTACTGGTCAAACCTTCACTGGTGATCATGAACAGCTATTAGGAGACAATTATGCAGTTCTTTTTGCGAATGAAAATATTTCTCAGGTATTGCAACCTTTGCAGGTGGGTGAGACCTACACGTTCGAAGCAGCTTTTAGCTTTAATGGTCCATCAGTTGGAGCAGTTGAAGTCAGTGTTACTGGAACCCCCCTTCGAAGTTTTCAAGCAGCTAATATCATAACCACAGCCTATGCCTACTACAAATTCGATTTCGTAGCTACAGTTGCAACTCCAACATTAACAATCACAAACAATTCTGGTGTGAATCTAAATATTGATGTTGTATCTGTTAAATTAGCATAACAGAGGTTAAAAGAATATAAAAAACAAGTAGACATGCCTGCTTTCTCAGATTTTGTCTAAAAACTGAAAGGATCTTCATTTGAAGATTCTTTTTCCTTTAAAGCATGATAATCAACAGAATTATAAAATAAATATCTTTGGCAATGTAGTAGTGGTAAATATAAGGATCAGAGTTTTAGTCAGGAATGTTAATTAAAATATCTAAGCCTTTCAAATGATAAAGAAACAAAAGACGTTTTTAACAACAATAAAAACAAGGTTTCAATTTAATCTTTGCTACCGAGGGTGTCTCGAATTTTATGGAGAGCTGTTAATTAGCGGATCAGGAACAATTGTAAGTAATAATGGAATTTTGTTAGGAGATGGTACATCCTTAATGTGTATATCGTTTAGAGAACAAACTAGTATCTAGATGATGGTTTAATAAATCAGAAAAGCCATGATTTTACCTCATGGCTTTTTAGCAATTATTTTTTAATTGATTTAATAAGCTCTTGTAGTTCAGGATTAAACCCTTTAACTGCTTTCTCTCCAACAACTGTTACGGGTACACCCATAAAACCAAACTTTTCGACTTCTTGCTGGTATTCTACACTTGACATAACGTCTCTTACTTCAAATGGAATTTCTTCATCAGTTAGCATTTGCTTTACGAAGTTGCATTCTACACAGCCTTGTGTGGAATAGACGATGACTTTGTTGCTCATACGTTTAGAGCCTCCTTAATGGAATCTTTGGTAATCTTCCAATGAGAAGTATTCCAGCGAACTTCTCCATCTTCAAATAACAATATTTGTGGAGATTCATGTTTAATCGCAAATTCCTCAGCAATATGATTTGATACAGGTCGATCTTCAATGACCAAGACCATGGCAGCTGAAGCTGATTCATTTTCATTCATATATGCTTGGAATTCTTCATTCGCTTTTGCGCTTATCGGGCACGTTGTACTATGTTTTAATAGTAAGTGTTTCCCTGGTTGTTGAACAAATTGATGTAAATCCTCAATACTAGTAAGTTGTTTAATTGCCATATATGACACCATCCTGCTTATAAAATAGATTTTCCGATTACTAACTTTATCACAAGTTTTAAAATATTACTAAAATATTGCTTATTTTTACTAGGATAATGAAAAGATCCATTTAAATGAAAGGCTGTTTTCGTAAACTTTGTTGCTTTTAACAAAGGATTAGGCGTTGTTGATTTCTGCTCCAGGCTGCTCGCTTTCCGCGGGGCGTGCGGTAAGCCTCCTCGGCGCCTGCCGCCTGTGGGATCTCACCTGTCCCGCTTCTCCCGCAGGAGTCTCGCACCTTCCGCTCCAATCAACTTAACAATGTCTGCTGATCAAAACCTATTTATAAAACAACAATCTTTTAGAAAAGAGCGAAACGAAATGATTATTGAAAATACTCACCAATTTCCATTTCCATCGCTCTTTCCTTTTGCTTATCTGAAACATGTGTATATTTTTGTGTTGTATTTAAATTGGTATGACCTAGTAATTCTTGGACTGTTCGTATGTCTGTTCCCCCTTGAACTAAATGTGTTGCAAATGAATGTCGAAGTTTATGACTTGATATTCTTTTTGTTTTGTAGGTGTCAAACTCGCTTTGTGTTTCTAGGTTTTCGCGGATTCGTTCAGTTATCTCCTGAATTCTTCTTCTTGAAATACGCTTTCCTTTTCGTGAGATAAATACCGCATCTTCATGGCCTTTCATCGGGAGTTCTCTTTCATGCTCAATATAATCGATAAGTTGGTTGAAAAGAACTTGTGGTAAAGGGAGGTATCTGGTTTTATTTCCTTTTCCTACTACCATGATGCCTTTTTTTTCTGTATTTATGTATGAACAATTAAGATGATGAATTTCTGTCACACGCAATCCAGCAAAAGCCATTAAACCTAACATTACTTTATTGCGAATAACATGTCTTGATTGACTAACATGTTCAATTTGGCAGAAAAACATTTTAAGTTCATCTTTTTCTAAATAGATCGGTAATGCCCCTGTTCTCTCTTTTGCACTATCTAATTCTGCAGCCGGGTTGCGACTAACAAGCTCGTATGATAATAAGCATCTGTAAAAAGATCGGACTGAAGTCAATCGACGATTCCTTGTTGTTGCACGATTTCCTCTCTTTGACTTCAACATATTCATATACAGAGTTATTTGCATTTTATTAACATGATCTAGGTCTTTTTTTGTTTGCTGGTTTCGTGTAACAAACTCTAAAAACATAATAACATCCCGCAAGTAGTTGTCGATTGTAAAAGGCGAGTAATCTTTATTATCCATATCTGTTTGGAATATCGCTAATTCTTCTTCATACCAGGATTTTACTAATTCCTTACTAGTCTCCATGATGATCCCCCGAATAATTCAAAATTCAATGATTTTAGTATACTATGAATATCAATAAACCGCACATAAGAGATATTATGCGCGGTAATGCTGTAAGAAGCATTTTAAGGACATTAGATTAAATAGATTGGGTAAAGATCCATTTCTTTCATTATACAAAAATAGGAAATTAGTGGTCTGTTTGATAGAAACTTATGTTCTATAAAAACTTGCAATTATAAAACTAACCAAATCAGTAAGAATTATTTTTATTAAGAAAGGAATAAAAGTCTATGTTATGGTTATTAGAAGTATTAGGAGATCTTGGAAAAACAATGAGTGGCTTCCTGTTAAAGATGCCATTAGAGGAAAAAATAAATAGAAATATTGAAAATTTAAAACGACAAGCTCGTTTCAAGAGATGTTAACTAAATACGAAGAATTCTTTTTAAGGATGAAATCGTATAGGAGGGACAAATAGAGAGAAAAGATTAAAATGTAATAAAAGAATGAATAGATTATAAGAGAAAATCTTAGATGTTGTGAAAAATCATTAAGATATGAAAAAAAGATTAGGATTTCTATTTTTAGAATTCCCAATCCTTTTATTTAGATCATTAACATTTCCCTAATGTCCTCTTCAGTCAGAGTTGACAAATTTTTCTCTTCTGAATCTATGATTTCTTCTACTAAATGTCTCTTTTTGTCTTGAAGGTCATTCATTTTTTCTTCGATTGTCCCTTTGGCAACTAGCTTAATCACTTGGACATTATTTTTTTGTCCGATTCGATGTGCACGATCTGTTGCTTGCTCCTCGACAGCGGGATTCCACCATGTATCAAATAGAATAACGGTATCCGCACTCATTAAGTTAAGTCCTGTCCCTCCTGCTTTCAATGAAATAAGGAAGAAATCTCTTTCTCCTAAATTGAATCGATTGCAGATTTCTACTCTTTCTTCTGAAGGAGTTACACCATCAAGGTAAAAGTAAGGCATTTCTATTTTCTGTAACTCTTGACCGATGAGCGCAAGCATACTTGTAAACTGCGAAAAAATCAACACTCTTCTTCCAGAATACTTTGCTTCCTCTACAATTTGCAGCAGCTGATCAAGTTTCGCAGAACTTCCTTTATACCCATTTATAAACAGCCCAGGATGACAACAAATTTGTCTTAATCGAGTGAGTCCAGCCAATATTTTAATGCGATTTTTTCGTATTGTCTCTTTGTCCAGTTGCTTCAAGGTATCGTGGCGCAGTTTTGCTAAATAAGCAGCATAAAGTTTTTTCTGCTCAGGATGCAATTCAACAGATGCAATTGACTCTATTTTTTCAGGAAACTTTGAAAGTACATCCTCTTTCATTCTTCGCAGTAAAAATGGCCTGATTCTTCGAGCAATCTTTTTCTTTGAAAGTTTACTGAATTCCTTTAATCCTAAGAATAAATCTGGAAATACAACATGAAAAATGGACCACAACTCGACGGGTGAATTTTCAACCGGTGTACCTGTTAACGCAAATTTATGATCTGCTTGGATCTTCTTTACAGCTCGAGCTGTTTGTGTCACTGGGTTTTTAAATGCTTGTGCTTCGTCAAAAAACACAGTATGAAAATTTTGCTTCTCATACCATTTAATATCACTGCGTAATAATGGATAGGATGTAATGACTACATCAATTTCATTTACTTTTTTTTGCAGCTTTTCACGTTCTTTTTTTGAACCATCGATAACAAGAGCTTCGACTTCTGGAGAGAACTTCAGGATCTCATTAAGCCAATTATATGTTAAGGATGATGGACAAACAATTAGGATCGGACTATTATTTTTACGGATTTCAGGAAGCTCTGACACGATGAAAGTTATGCTTTGAATGGTTTTACCAAGTCCCATATCATCTGCTAATATCCCACCATATCCATAATGGGCAAGTGTTTTCATCCACTGAAATCCTAGTTTTTGATAATCTTTTAGGATTGAATCTAATCCTTTTGGAACTGCAAACTCCATACTACCTGGGGATTGAATGGTAGTAAGAAACTGTTTAAAGGATGGCTCAAACTTAAAAACATGACTGCTTTCAACATGATCGAGAAGCTGAAGGCACTTTTCCATTGGTACATGCAAATCATTTGTCAGGTCTTTGTTTTGGAGAAGCGGTGAACGAAGATAACGTTGGATTTCTTCAAACTCTCTTGTCTCTAGTGACAGAAGAGATCCATTTCGCAAACGATAATATTTCCGCTTTTCCTCTAAGGCCTGTAGAACATCTTTTATATGTTCATCACGTATGCCATCCAATTCGAATTTAAATTCTAGCCAATTCGTTCTTTCTTTTTTAAACTTTACCCTTATTTGCGGCTGTACATTTCCTCTGAAAATTCTCATTCTTACCGCTGTTGTTGCATATATTTGGACAAGCTTTTGAAGTTTAGGCACAGTATGATACAAAAATTGATACTCTAATTCTTCATTGTGTAAGAAATATCCGCCATCTGTCATCGTTAACGAGCTTTCATTCATCAAATGGAGGATCACATCTTCTTTTTTTATATCCCTTATCAATAAAGAACTTGTTTGGGGATCTCTATTTTCCAATGGGTTTATCATGATATTTCCATAATGAAACTCAATTCCTACAAGCAGGCGATTCTTCACCCTATCCAAGTAAAGCTTTGCATTCAGCGGTGTATGTAATAATTGCTTAGATATAGAGCCAGGTATATTGATATCGCCCAGTCTCTTTAAACCAGGAACAACTTTTTCGAGAAAAAAACCTATTTGTTGCTTTGATATTGGAATTTGATTTGTTCCTGAAGTTTTAATCATCTGTACTAGTTCTGAAAGTCTTTTACTATCTTGACTCTCCAACTTGATTATCTTTCCCTCAAATAATACAGATTGATAAGCGTTTAAAATAACAATCTGATGTAAACCTTGAATCTTAAGTTGATATTCTCTATCCTTCTTTTCTTCAAAATCGAAAAGTAAAGGGAGGGGTTCATCTGATGCATATAGCCCGGTATAGCTTTGTTTTTTATACTCGACTTTTACATGTGGAGCTTTTAATAGTAAAGGAAAAAGCCTATGCCATGATGATGGTGGAATGACTAACATTTGGTTCCTAATAGCTGTTTTCTCTTGTTTAGTGTCAATATACACTGTTTCATCATGATTTACTTTGATGAGTTCCTGAATAACAGCATCTGTCTCTTTTTCAAAGCATTGTATTCTTTGATCATACGTAAATGAAGCGGAAAGTGAGTAAGGTAAACCATCTCTTACATTTTCAAGAAAGGCTTTTATATCATGAATTTTCATTTGATCTATTCTAATTTCTACACCTAGCATGTTTTGCTCGTTAGATACGTTGACAGGATGGAAAATAAACTCTGTATCAAGGACTTGTCTATGTTCAAAGTGTGACTGATATCCACTTGATCGAACAGGGCGAGTATTGAAAAGAGTAAACAAACCTTCTGTCAGATCATGTTTGATTGAAGTTGGATGATGAGGATCGCTTCCGTGTTGTTGATGAGCATAAATTGTCAATAATGCAGCTGCAATATGCTGACAATCCTTATCAAATGAAGCAAGTTTTGGACAGCTGCATTTCGTGATAATTTGAGCACCTGATCCTTTCTCAATGGTAACGTGGAATTCTTCGGACCCAACCACCCTTGCTGTACATTTAGTACTACTATATTGATCAAACAATACTTTATTTGCACGATAAAAAGAATCTCCTCTTTTGAAGGAGACTGTACCACACATTTCTTTAATGATTTTATGACTTAAATTTATATTCAAATGTCAGACTCCTTCCTTGAGGCATCGTGGTATTTAAAATTGATTAGATTTAATTAAACGTTTGTTTAAAAAGTTTTTATACTATGCATCTTATTAATCATAATCCTTCATTTAAAATATAGCAAAAATTCCTCTTTACCTACTACAAGTGGATTATTCACAGACTATAACTTGTCTAACAAAATTCGCTTTTTTAGCCTCGCAACGATCTACTATTTTAAATTGTGCTTGTTCAATGATTGAATCAATAGGTTCAATCGTGATAATGACCACTTTTTTTGCAATCCGGCGTGCACTTTCTAGCATGTCAAGTTTCTCTTCACTAGAAATAACAGAACATAGATTATATGGCATATCGATAATAGCGACATCGAACGTTTCATTGACGTTTTGTATTTCTCTTAATATTACTTCTCCTTTAAGACCGAAATGTGCTATGTTTTCTCGAGCTTTTGTACAAACAAGTGGATTCCTGTCACTTCCAATAATATCGATTCCCATTGATAATGCTTCAATTAGTACTGTACCAATTCCACAGCAAGGATCAATTACTTTAATTTCTTTGTTGTCAGGTACCGCAATATTTACAATAGCTCTAGCTACTCTTGTACTGAGTGCTGTAGAATAACCTTGGGGCTTCTTTTGATGATGTAACCAAATGGCCTCACTTTTGCAATATTCTCCAAAAACCCAGCCTTCCTTTGTTTGCATGATTCCAAATAAAACCTCAGGTTGCACTAAGTCGACTTCACCCTTAATTTGTAAACCAAGTTTGCGTTCAATCATTCGTCTTGCATCAAAACCTACTTTTTCACTTTTATCCAATTGACTATTTTTTATAAAAATGACTTTGTAAGTTGAGTTCAATATCGTTAACGTCTTCACTTGCTCGACAATTTCTTCCAATGTATGTCCCTTATACATCACAGCAATTCTTTCTTTTATAAACGGACTTCTACTTGGATCAATTCGTATTGAGCTTTCTATCATCAACTCTTGAGTATCAAAACCAAAAAATGAGCGCATTTCCAGTTGACACAAAGAGAGTTCATCTTCATTAAAATATGAATAAGTATATAAATAATGCATATGCTGATTGTTAAAGTCCTCCAAGCCCTTCCCACCTTCTCTTGACTATTTCACTTTGAAAACAAATAAAACTGAAAACAGGTTTATTATATTAATCATCAGTTGTAATCGTCGGTACTATTCCTAAGATAATTTATCATGCTATGTCAACATAGTATTGATTACTTGCGATCATTAATCAAAACGATGATTAAGAAAAAAGTGCTGAGCCTCCAATATGTGAGGTAATTAACACACATCGGTTCTCAGCACCTATCCGGACTATTATTTATAATAGACTTTGTCTACATTGTATTTTGCTTTCAGTGTATTAATCATGTATGTTTCGTAAATATCTCTATCCATTGGTTCTTCTACGATACAAACATCAATTCTGTTTACTTCATCGCGATGATCTTTTAGTGGTGAGACTGTGTCTTCTAAATGCTTCTTAACTCGTTGTCTTAGTTTTCTTGCTTTACCAACAAAAAGCAGTTCATCCTCTTTATTGTAAAACATGATAATGCCGCCCTTATCTCTTGGGATTTTGTGAAGATCAATAAATCCTTCAATCGACTTTATTACTGGCTCATTTTCACTTGGTGATTGCTTTCTTTCAGTGATTGAAACATCCACTGTTGGTAGATCAATTTTTATCATCAATTGTCACGTCCTTTTTTTCGTCCAAGGTAAATAGTATCACATGTTCTGAATAAATACTATAATACTTATGTTTAACAATAACTCTGTTTTTATTTGAGAATTAGCAATTTCTGTTTTCCTACCTTTTATTTACACAGATAAAAGCACGGGATATTAATATTTTTAAATAGATGCAAATCAGTTAGTGTTCCGTCATTACATTTTGACTAATAAAATGATAGAACTTTAAAGTTTCTTCATTAGAAGGAAAGCCAGCTTGAGCTGATTTATCATTTCCTCCTCCTTTTCCGTTAAATTTGTTGAGGTTTACCTTAAATAAATTCCCACATTTCAGTGATTTTGTACCATTGTGCATCAAGACAATTTTGTTTTCAACTGTTGATGCAAACAAGATTAGGAGATCATTTTCTTTTACTAGTTTACTTGCAAGATGTTGCAACTCTTTAAGCGATTTATCTTCAAAGATATGTGCTAAAAAATGATCACTTGCTTTATTAAGAAGTTCTTTTGCTTGATAGGAATGCAGCTGTTCTTTCAGGTTTTCTATATCATTTTCAAGCTGTTTATGTTCTTGTTCCCATTTACCAAAACGATCAAGTATGTCACTTCGCCCAGTATTGAATTTTGATGCAAGAGTTCCTAAAATACGTTGACTTTCCATAAAATCATTAAGAGCACGGTAACCGCATTTAAAGTATATTCTTGTAGATCCTTTTTGTTTTTCTGCTTTTATTAATTTAATGATACCAATTTCGCCTGTTCTAGTTACATGTGTGCCGCCACAAGCGTTGTATTCAATTCCCTCAATCTCTACAATGCGAATATTTCCCGTTACTTTTGGCTTTTTCACTAGAACTATCTCTTTTAATTTCTCATTCGTAACAAAATAACTATGTATACTTCGATTTATATAAATTTGCTTATTTACTTCTTGTTCTATCGAAGCTAATTGGAATTGGGTTAAATCAGGTTGATCAACATCGATACTTGCAAATTCTTCTCCAAGATGAAAGCTAATCGTCTTAGCATGAAAGAGGTTTAGACATACAGCTGAAAGCAAATGTTGTCCACTATGGTGCTGCATATGATCAAACCTTCTATTCCAATTGATTTGACAAGTAACATCGTCATTTTTAGGCATATCCTCAAGTTTATGAAATACTTCATTATCTTCTATAAAAACATCTAGAACAGCAATTCCGTTTATATATCCAGTATCACAGGGTTGTCCTCCACCATTTGGATAAAACGCTGTTTCTTCAAGAACCACATAGTATTCTCCATTTCGATCTAATATATTAATAATTTTTGTTTCCCATTCAGTTGTGTATGATGAAGTGTAATATAGTTTTTTTGTCATCATGTTTCCTTTCTTTACATTGCTAAAATCAATGATATCTGCTGTCGATTTTTAACTTAATCAGTAAAATTAATAACAGCAGATGTTAGTAATGTGCCTTTTATAAGATAGTATTTTGATGTGTTTTGCGTCTATAACTACAATTGAGAAAACTGTATGTAAAAGAAGTATTTTAAGGAACCTAAAAAGTATAACGTGAAAATAAAAAGGTTAAACACTTAACATGAAATGTTTAACCTTTCTCTACTATATCAATATATTTGCAGGCAGTAAAATCACTATTTCATTTATAAGTAAATGGCTAATTCAGCCTCAATATGAGTTCTAATTAAATCTAGACACTCTTCAGCTGTTTTGGCAAAAATTCTTTTTCCATTTACAATTGCATATGGTCGTTTAGCACACATTCCACAGAAAGAAAGACAGCTATTTTCAAGTACTGATACCTCAGGATATTCGGCCTCTAATATTTTTTCTATATCAATTTTGTTGATTAAACTCCCGTCACATATTTCTACTACTACAATTCCCATAGATTTTGACCTCCCATCAATATTCATTCGGTTATCTATGATCGTCGTAAAAAAGCTAAAAGGTACCTATCAGGCACCTCTAAAAACTTTTTATATTAATAGGTATAAAATGTGCTTATATTTTACATCATTACATTGTAAAAAGCAATGAATTCAAAGAAATGATCTCTTCCTTCCAACATTTTATACTATATTGTATAATAAACATATTATGTATGAAGTCACATAGTTCCAATAATAAACGCACTACTTTTTATTTTATACTCTTAACTATCCTGTTTAGAATCGGGGTGCTGATCATAGAAAATGTAAAAAAATCAACAAAAGATAAGATTCTTGAATTGTTAAAAAAAGATGTATCCTTATCAGTTAATGATCTAACTGAACGTTTATATATTACTCATATGGCCGTACGAAAACATCTTAACATCTTAGAAAAAGATCATTTAATAAAATCAATTGAAGTAAAACAGCAAATGGGAAGACCATTGCAACTTTACTCTTTAACAGACAAAGGAGAGCGTCTTTTTCCTAAAAATTATGAAGGGCTAACAGTTGATTTCCTGCATGATATAAAAGAAATACATGGTGAAAATTCGATCAAACAGTTATTTAAAAAACGTGAACAACGTTTGATAAATGAATATTCTCCAAGAATTGTTCATGAACATACACCTAGTGAAAAAATAAAAGAAATTGTTAATATCCAGAATGAAAAAGGATATATGGCAAATGTAACAAAAATTGATGAGAATACATTTGAACTAATCGAATATAATTGCCCTATTCTAGCAGTAGCTAAGGAATTTAAAATTGCCTGTCAATGTGAAACTGAAATGCTAAAAGATGTTCTACAAACAAAGCAAGTAAATCGTATTTGCTGTAAAACAGATGGTGATGATCATTGTAGATTTTTTATTAGATTTTAAAGCAACTCGATTATATGCCTGTTAATTTTTATAAAAAATAGTTCGGAGTATCCTCCGAGCTATTTTCTTTTATTAAAACATTTGTTTGTTAATAAATTCACTACTTGTCATAACCCTTATGTGGTTAATCACCAATTTTTACGTTTACATAAGGAAGTTATATGTGCTAGATGATGATTACCATGCCATGCGTAAATGCCTATATTTTTCCCCACTGATATGACACCTGAATCAGGATGAATAAATGTCTTTTCAAGTTCTACTGGACTAAGATTACGTAAAAGAGCAACCCAGCGTTTATGTAATGCTTGAAGAAGAGATAATGAACTTTCAATTGGTAATTTATAATCCGGTTGTTCCGCCCATTTACCTTCTTCATAAGGCTTGATTACAGGATTTTCTTCTGTAAGAGCTAATTTACACCGAATGTAAGCATTCATATGACTATCTGCAAGGTGGTGTATAACTTGACGAATAGTCCACCCTCCAAAACGATAAGGAGTATCAAGTTGTTCATTATCCAAGTCTCTTACAGCATCTTGTAATAATCTAGGTAAATCCTCAAGCTCTGCTAGCCATGCCGAAATCAAATCGCTTGTAATCTCGTCTTTAAAATGAAATTCTCCAATAGGATATTTTTCTGACATTTTATGGGCTCCTTCTGATTATTTTTTACTTTTAATATATCATTCTATTACAATTTATATGAATAAGATATCAAATTAAAACCTAGACATCATCATTTTATAGTATGAAATATGCTTTCCTTTCTAATATATATATCATTTCAATAGATTTTCAAATCCATTTTCCTCTAATATTGTTAATGCTTTTTCTGATTGCATATAGTTATAAAATATCAAAGCCTCTTTAGGATTTTTACTCTCTTTAATAATACCTAATGGATAAATAATTGGTGTATGTGTGTCCTCTGCTGCTTTTACTTGAACATTAACTTTAGAAGACTTCAATGCATCTGATTGATAAACAATTCCCGCATCAACATTACCGGTCTCTACATAGGTCAAAACTTGTCTTACATCTTTTGCATATACAATATTATTTTCTACATCACTCCATACACCAATTTTTCCCAACGTTTCTTTTGCATATTTTCCAGCAGGTACTGTTTCTGGAGATCCAATTGCTATCCGAACATTATCTTTCAAATCATTAAAGGAAATAATTTCTTTTTCGCTATTTTTTGGCGTAACTAAAACAATTTGATTTCCAACTAAATCGATCATGTTCGCATTGTCGATCAAACCTTTTTCTTGCAATGTATCGAACATATCCTCTGCTGCTGAAAAGAAAATATCAATAGGTGCACCTTGTAAGATTTGTTGTTGCAATGTTCCAGAACTTCCAAAGTTAAATGTTATGTGAATTGTAGGATATTCTTTTTCAAATGAACTTTTAATATCATTTAAAACATCAGTCAAACTTGCTGCGGCTGAAACAGTAATTTCGGTTCTCTCATGTTTGTTTTCTTGTTCTTTATTTTTAAGCTCTGAACTAGAACATCCAATAATACAAAGCAATAATAAAAAAATGTGTGTTAAATATATTAATTTTTTCATTTAAACTTTTTCACCTCTTATACTAGTTATATCTAAATATATTTAATTATAACGAATCATAAAATAGATTTGGTAGATTTTATTACATAATATAATGCGTTCTAACCTTAGCTTTAAATGTATAAGTACCTAAAATTACGGTATAAATAAAAATTGGAAGGCAATGAGAGCGAATTTAAAGGATTTTGATTTATTTGTTAATGGGAGAATAATACAAACGTCAGGCTTAGATCTTTCCTCTATCTAGAAATAATTCATTTTATAAGGTTGATATCAAAAAACACCTTCTATACAAAGAAGGTGTTTTTTAAGTGATTAATTTTTTAAGCCTTAGCTGCACGAAATAGATTGTTAACTTCATTCCAGTTGATTACTTGATAAAAAGCAGAAATATAATCTGGACGCTTGTTTTGATAATTTAAGTAATAGGCATGTTCCCAAACATCAAGTCCTAGAATTGGTGTTTTCCCTTCCATTAATGGACTATCTTGATTTGGTGTGCTAATGATCGATAATTGTCTATTATCAACTACTAACCAAGCCCAACCAGAACCAAAGCGGGTTGTGGCTGCTTTTGTAAATTCTTCTTTAAACTTATCAAAGCTGACGAAGGCTTGATTAATTGCTTCTGCTACATCTCCAGAAGGTGCTCCTCCACCGTTTGGTGAAAGGATTTTCCAAAATAAACTATGGTTAGCGTGCCCGCCACCATTATTACGAACAGCTGTACGAATATTTTCAGGAACAGCATCAAGGTTAGAAATTAACTCTTCAACGCTTTTGTTTGATAAATCGTCATAACCTTCAAGTGCAGCATTTAAATTCGTAACATATGTTGCATGGTGACGATCATGGTGTATGATCATTGTTTGCTCATCAATATGTGGCTCTAAGGCTTTGACATCATATGGTAATGCTGGAAGTTCATATTTAGACATTTAATCTTCCTCCTAATATGTAATGTTTACAATTTTAATTTTAAATTAGATAAGATACTTTTTCAACTAAAAAGTATAAAAATAAAAAATACTAAAGGGTAAATACTATTTGGAGTATTTACCCTTAGTCTAAAATATCATTTTACAGCATTTTCTAATTCAAGTTGTTTTAGTTTCTCTTCAACCTGTTCTTCTGTTAACCCATGTTCTTGTACATATAAATTACGTGGATGAACCCTGCATTCGTGTGAACAGCTACGTAAATATTTATGTTCATTTTCTTCAGTAGAAATATATCGTTTATCACATTCAGGATTAGCACAATTTACATAACGTTCACTTGGTTCACCAGTATAATAATCTTTACCAACAATTACATGTTCTTTTTGATTAATTGGGACAGTGATACGGTCATCAAATACATAACATTGCCCATCCCATAATTCACCTTTTACTTCAGGATCTTTTCCATATGTGACAATCCCGCCATGTAGTTGGCCAACATCTTCAAACCCTTCTCTCACTAACCAACCAGAAAACTTTTCACAACGAATACCACCAGTACAATAGGTTAGTACCTTTTTTCCTTCGAGCATTTCCTTATTAGTCTTTATCCATTGAGGAAGTTCACGAAAAGCTTTGATATCTGGCTTGATGGCTCCTCTAAAATGACCAATATCAAATTCATAATCATTTCTTGCATCAATAACAACTGTGTCAGGACTTTTCATTGCTTCGAAAAATTCCTTTGGACTCAAATAATTTCCTGTCACTTCATTTGGGTTTATATCATCTTCCAAATTTAATGTAACAAGTTCTTTTCTATAACGGACATGCATCTTTTTAAATGCATGAGATTCTTCTTCATCTACTTTAAATACCATATCTGTAAAACGTGAATCTTCCTTCATCGTTTTCATATATTGATCTGTTTGGTCAATCGTTCCTGATACAGTCCCGTTTATTCCTTCGTCTGCTATAAGAATTCTGCCTTTTAGTCCAAGTTCTTTACAAAACTTCAAATGTTTTTTTGCGAACTCTTCAGCGTTTTCGATTGGAACATACATGTAGTAAAGTAATACTCTGTATGGTTTCATTTCTGTCATTCTGTTTTGTTACCACCTATCTAACGTATATTTGCAAGATATATGTGAATTTTGGTCGGATAAATCCACTCATTTTTGTATTATAACATGTTTATTATCGGTTCGCAGAGATAATAAATACAACATTAATAAAACCACATTTCAACAAAAAGCTGAAATGTGGCAGGATCTTATCATTTTTTATGAACAAATTATTCCTCACCAATAATTTTTACTTCTGTTTCTAGATTAATATCAAAATTTTGTTTAACCGTTTCTTTCACATGCTGAATTAACATTAAGTAATCAGTTGATGTGGCATGATTTACATTCACGATAAAGCCTGCATGCTTTTTAGATACTTCAGCACCGCCTACCCTTGTACCTTGTAAACCACTATCAGAAATTAATTTCCCAGCAAAGTGATTTGGCGGTCTTTTAAAGACACTGCCGCATGAAGGATATTCAAGTGGCTGTTTTTCCTCACGAAGAGCTGTAAAAGTATCCATTTTCTCACGTATTTCAGCAGGATCTGAATTAATGAGCTGAAACGTTGCTTCTAAAATAATATAGTTTTCTTTTTGGAAAATACTTTTTCGATACCCAAATTCAAATTCTGATTCATTCAATACTAGGATATCGCCTGATAACGTTATAGCTTTTGCATTTTTAAGCACATAAGATATTTCTCCGCCATATGCACCTGCATTCATGACTAATGCTCCACCGACACTGCCTGGTATGCCACAGGCAAACTCTAAGCCTGAGAGGCTATGCTTTAAAGCTGTTCTAGATACATCTATTATACTTGCCCCGCATCCTGCTATAATTTCATTTTCATTTACAGTTATATCGTTTAAGTATTCAAGATTCATAACGATTCCGCGAATACCTTTATCCCGAATAATAACATTCGTTCCAAATCCAAGTACTGTTAGCGGTATTTCATTCATCTTGGCATAACGGATAATCTTCTGAACATCATTAATATGCTTTGGTTTTATATAGATATCCGCAATTCCACCCGTTTGAATAAAAGTATGATTTTCCATTGGTTCTGAATACTTTATATAGGTTTTCGGACATATTGCTGTCAATTCATTATATTCTTTTAAGTAATTCATGTTGATTAGTTAACTACTGTAAGTAATCATTACAAACAGAGTTAGTTCCTCCTTCGAAAATGGCTTTTATTATTTATAAAAGGTTAAAAATAGATCTAAATTTTTCATAATAACTATTTTATTTTGAGCAAAATACATAGGTGCCTATTTTTTGTTTTTCTTTTTTACCTTTTTCACAGCAAAAATTAATATTTTGCTACATTTCTTCATATAACTGTTTTAGCTTATCTAACAATTCTTCCGAGCTTTCAGCATCTATAAAATTACCATCAACGATCGCATACGGTGATTTTATACATTCCTTACATTTATTTTGACATTCATATTCTTTATAAATAATATTTCTTTTATTTAAAAGCGATTGGTACTGTGAAAAAAGATCATTTGTAACAAAGCGATCAAGATTTTTTTCACAAAAATCAATCTTCATTTTTTTATCCTTCGAAAAAAACTTTGTAAGTAATTTCATCTTAGAAACACCTTTGTTTTAAATGGAATAGATTTATGATTAGATTGCTTTTTATAGAAAACTAGAATTTGATGATAGACACTTGTGTTAGAATACTCCTTATATATTAATTTAAAGTTTTTAACAAATCAAATCTAAATATAACTTTCCATCGATTTTAGAAACCAAAGTAGAAAACGAATGATAAAAACCATATTTTATCGATTTTTTTGTAAGCGAATGATTAGACACTTGAAACCCACCCTAGAGAAAATAAGGAAATTTCTTTAATTTCTGAACCACAAAAAAATCCAGTCCATCCTTGTGTCATTTATCTGACATAAAGAAGACTGGAGATTATTAAAGTCGTGTAAAGAAAACAAATAAATAAAAAGAATCATAACTGTAGTAAAGCATACAAGTTATTCCTTTACTATTTTATCCTTAGATCGATTATCGTTTTCATAGTAAAATTGATGAAACAAATAAGAGATGTAAGAGTTTAACTCAAACCTATCTTTATTTATAAAATCAGATAAGGATAATTTAGTATTATTCTTCATTTTCTTGCACTCCCTTTCTTTTAAAATGTTCTAAAACTATTATTCTTTCATATACTAATGGTCAAAATTGTTTTAATTTTGAGTCTGCGTGTTGTTTTATATAAAGTATGTCTAATAATGATTTGATTTTTATTTAAAATCTTATAACTGGCCCCACCTACGCCAGTTACTTTGATAGCCACTTATGCTATCCAACCTATATTCATTATAATCGTAAGCGCTTACATTTTCAAACCTTTATTAAATACAAGTTTCGACAATAACTAGTTTGTTCAAGTTTTTACTTATATTCTTATGGAGGCCGCCTATTAGCTTCTTGCTCTAATATTAAAACCTACAAACAGAGTTTATTTGTAGGTTTGTTAAAGTTCAGTAATTGAATGATAAATTATGACCGTAATGCTTCTTTTTCAACATTTTGCATGAATTCCTGCACCACTATATTGTTGCTTTTCTCACTTCCTAGCTTTAACATTGCTCTGCCAACAAAATTAACTCCTTTATTCTGGCCTTCATAAATAAATTTCGTGTGAGTATCGTCGATTTTTAGCAAAATAAAGGTAAGCGTAATTTCAAATACTTTTCCAAGTACAATGCTTATTTGTTTTTGTTTTTTGTTTTCAAAATCCTCATATACTAACGTTTCTACAATATAGGTTTCAACACGTTTTCCTTCACGATACGACTGCCGATGTTTCGCACCAACTTCTTCCTCTTTTTTTTCAATTAACGTATGTTCCACCACTTTAGGCATGATTTTCTTGATATTTTCATCAAAAAATAAGCTCCATACTTTTTCAATGTTTGTCTCGATCATAATTTCTTTTTTCCATTGAATCAATTATTCTCCTCCTTCCCAGATGCAAGAAAGTCGTCAATTTCTTCAATCTGAAGAAGCAAGTCTTCGATTTGCAGCTGTATTTTCATTCTTTTTTGTTTAATTAATTTTTCTAAGTTTGCAAATGACTCGTCTTCCATCACATAGATCATTTCCTGAATTGTAAAACCAAATTTTCTTAACTTCACTAATAAAATTGCAAGAAAATAACTTCCATCATCGTAATAACGATAGTTATTTTTCGGGTCAATATAAGCAGGTTCAAGGAGTTTAACCTCTGCATAATAACGTAATGTTTCTTTACTTAGGCCAGTCATTTCAGCAAATTGACTAATCTTGTACATCTTTTTCTTTTTCCTCCCACCTCTATGATAAACTGTGGGGTGCACGACATGGTCAATATATTTTTAGTTCATATTTTTTACTTTTTTTCCCTTTTTCTAACCTCGCCTCTAAAATAACAATCATTACAAATAGTAAATTTAAATGTAGTTGAGAGATGTTTGCCACAACTTTTACATGATTTTGTGGCAATTTGTACTCCTGACTTCAATTTATCGTGGATTTTGTCACTTATTTTTTCACGGACTCTTTCCCAATAATGTGCTTCCGTATTTTTTCCTAGTTTGTATAAGAATAATAGATGAAGACCAACCGATTTATAGGATAATTCGAGTTCTTCCAACCCAGCTTCTTTTATTAACGGTTCAGGTATTTCCTTACCATCGACAAGTGCTTCTAGTTTTTGTTTCCATTGCGCTCTTAACGAAGGCTCGTTTGTTGCAAATGGTAAATGCAAAAAATTGTAAAGATCAGTTATGGAGAGTTTTGCTTCAATTATTGAGTCTTCAACCATGTCATATAATAGCTTTTCTTCTGTAAGACTGGCTTTTTTTGTACCCTTGGGACTTTGAAATTGATCCCATAAATAAAAGAACAATCCAAGTTTGTGGGAGTATTTTTGAAAACGTTCAAATATATTTGCTGTCGGAGCAATTGCAAATCCTTGTAAGGGCTCATCCTCTTGTTCAAGAAGTCTAGTCATTGTTTTAACGTTACTTGTAAATGCCACTCTACCAATATTATAGATCCCTTTTCGTCCTGCCCGTCCTGCAATTTGCTTAACTTCTTGGGAAGTTAGTAATCGTCTCCTTGTCCCGTCAAATTTATCATTTTCCAAGAAAACGATTCGCCTAATCGGTAGATTCAATCCCATACCGATCGCATCAGTTGCAACAATAACAGATGTTTCACCATTGATAAATCGCTGCATTTGCTTTTTTCTTGTCTCTGGCGGCATACTTCCATAAATCATACTTACTTGTAGTCCGTTTCGTTGAAGCTCAGAGGCAGTTTCTAGTACACGCCTTCTTGAAAAGCAAACGAGGGCATCCCCTTTACGAGTATGATTAAGTCGAAAAAATTGCGATTCAACCTTTAATGGAATCTCTCTTAGATATTCATTAATATGTATATCTGATTCACCTAGTAGTTGAAGAATCATTTGTTTCGCATTAAAGCTGCAGATTATATGGACTTCGTTAGCATTTGCTTTTGTCATTGCCTTATACCATGAAAAACCTCGATCCTTATCTGCGATCATCTGTGCCTCATCAATAACGACTACTTCATAAAAATCCTTTTCATAAAACATTTCGACAGTACATGCTATATGAGCCGCACCCGGCACTGTCTTTTCCTCCTCACCTGTTTTTAAAGAACAGGGAACTCCTTCTTCATTTAATTTTTCATAAATTTCAAGGGCTAATAAGCGGAGCGGTGCTAAATAAATCCCGCTACTTGCATCTTTCATTCGTTTGATTGCTTGAAAGGTTTTACCGGTGTTTGTTTCTCCAACATGAAGAAAGTACTTGATATTTCGACCAACAGGCGGATTATACTCTCTAGCGAATATATCCTCAATCATACGTGCTTCTTCTTCATTTTTACGTTTTACTTCTTCTAAATCTTCAACAATCTTTCGTTCTCTCTCAGAAAGATCTTTAGCGAATATCTCTTGATGTACAGCAAGATCAAATGGAATATCAATCAGTTTGATTAGATCAGAAATGAATTCCTCTAACAAATCACTAAAAAACTCCTGACTGAGTTCCGCAAAAAGGTCAAATGCTGCTTCGTTTAAAAAAGAGTCTGTCATCATCTCAAGATTAGTCCGTATATATTCATCAAAAAGGTGAGAAGGAAGATGATCTTTTAGCCAGTTTGGGCCAAAGTCAAATAAATAATTTGCAATAAGCTGTTCATATCTTTCAAACAAATCTTCATTGTAATGTTTTTTACTAAAGTGTAACTCCTGTTCACTTGATAAATAGGAAGAAAAGGTTATTTCATCAGCTGGCAGAATGACTTCTCTTTGCTCAATATCAATTGCAAGTTGGCAACCAATTAAATATCTTACATATAAGTAAAGATCTTCATAATGCTCACCTATTAATTGTTCTATATAATACTCTACTTTTAATTTTAGCTTTCTTTTCACTTCTTTTTGCAGCAGAGTTCTCTCTAATTCCTTTTTTGCTACTCTTGCTCTATCATATAATTGATGCCACTCTTCTGTTTGTTTTCCAAATTTACGATCCAGCCAGCCTAATACATTAAATGGTTCAACCTCTCTTATTTCATTGCGAAACATTTGGTTGATCAGTTTTTTTCCCAAACCTTCAATTTCAAATCCTTTTTCTAAAAGATAAGATTTCTTTTCAGCATATGTTGCATGGCTTGTTGTTGTATTTAACCAAGAGTTTACCCATAGCTGATCTATGTATTGCCCTCGTTCTCTGCTATATTGTTCATAGGTGGGCATACTCTCTTTTGTCTCTAAAAATGTATAGATATCTTCCAAAGCCATCCTTTTTGTGCGTTCGATCGCTTCATTATAATAATTTTCAAAGTTCTCGTTCATGTTAAAACACCTCTAATTAAGCATTATGTTATTTCATTTAGTTTTCTATCGTTTAATCATAAACATGTATAAAAGTTTTTACTATCATTTCTCACAAAGTAATTAAAAAACCAGCATGCAATTTAACATACTGGTTTAAAAATTGTAATTTGAAAACTCAGAGGCTGATTTTCTTTTGGGGATGTTGAGTTAGTTTTTCTTTACGACGGATCAATAATTCTTCTAGCGATCCTGAACCAAGAATTACCCCTGGAACAATTAATAAAAGACCTATAAAATGTGAAGGTAATATTTCTTCTTTAAGAAATAGAGCTGCTCCAATTAAGGAAAAAAACGTGCTTAAGTTTAAAAATATTGATGTTTCAGCTGCACCAATTTGACCAATCACATAATTATAAACCATATTTCCTAAAGCAGTAGCAAGAACAGCAGAAAAAATAAACATCAACCAAATAAACGGACTGCCATGCTGAAGACTAGCCAAACCATTAGGTTCTATTAATAGGCTAGTTACAAATAACATAGCCGAACCAAACAAAAGCATATAGCCTGTTAATAGAAGTGGATCTAACGTTTCAGAAGCTTTTTTAATGAGTATAAAACTAAATGCTTGTGATAAAATTGCAAGAAAAACTTCAAAGTCACCGCTTGAAGCATTGTGAATGCCGCCGCTGCCTGCTAAAACTGTAAAACTTACACCAACTCCCCCAAGCAAGAAGCCAACTAAACGTATTATTGATGGCTTTCTTTTTAATAAAACAATGGACAAAATAGCGGTTAGCATTGGTCCCAGTCCTAAAATTAACCCGCCATTTGCAGCCGAAGTTTTTGCAAGACCTTCTGAGATAAAGTAATGATGGACAAAGATACTAAGAAACGCACCTAGTATAATGTATAGCCATTCTCTATTCTTAGGCTTTCTTACTTTTTTCAAAGGAAAGAGTATGAAAAAAACGATCATTGCAGCTACAAATATTCTGATAGACGTGATTGTTACAGGCATAAAATCACTCACTAATAATTTGATCGCTGATACGTTCATTCCCCAAAGGAACATAACGCCTATTAATACAAAATAAATTTTTATATTATTCAAAGTCAGCAGCCTTTCCCAGAAGAGTAGTTAAACTTTTTAGATAAAATTTTAAAAAAGTGACCCATAAAAGTTGTATTTATAAACAGCTTTCATAAGTCACTTATCATTATATTACTGGTTTAGCATAATTATTTAGCAAATTGTTCTGCTTCCAAACGACCTGCCCCATATAGACGATATGCTCCATGCATTGTTGGACCGACATATTCATTAAGCTTCCAGCCATGTCGAATCGCTTCAGTAATAAAATCTTTTGCAATATCAATTGCTTCTAATACAGATTTTCCTTTTGCTAATTCGGCAGTTATAGCAGCAGAGAACGTACAACCTGCCCCATGAATATATGTAGTATCAATTTTATCATTTTCATACAGTTTAAATTCCTGGCCATCAAACAATAAGTCAACTGCTTTTTCATGCTGTAATTTACTGCCGCCCTTAATTAATACATATTTGGCACCGAGTTCATTTATTTTTACAGCGGCTTCCTTCATTTCATCAATTGTTCGAATTGGACCAGTCTTTGCTAACTGACTTGCTTCAAATAGATTTGGTGTAACAATTGTTGCAATTGGCACCATTACTTCTCGTAAAGCGTCTGCCGTTTCAGGATTAAGGACCTCATCTTCCCCCTTGCAAACCATAACAGGATCAATCACAATATTAGAAATTCCTGATTCTTTAATCCTTTTTGCAGCTGTTTCGATTGTTTCAACTGTACCAAGCATGCCTGTTTTTACTGCATCAATACCTACTGAAAGTGCTGTATCTAATTGTGCTTCTAATGCATCAATCGCAATTGGAAAAACCTTATGGTGCCAATGGTTTTTAGGATCCATTGTTGCTATTACAGTTAATGAGGTCATACCATATACGCCAAGTTCTTGGAATGTTTTCAAATCTGCTTGTATACCTGCTCCTCCACTTGTATCTGAACCAGCGATAGTTAATGCTTTTTTCATTGTCAAATGATGTTCCTCCTAGTTGTAACGATACTGAAGAATCGTATAAAAATTTTGTTGTTTTTTGAAGAATTAGTATGATAATATCACAGTTTTCCCACCTTATATAAGGAAATTCTACGGTCTGTGAAAAAATAGGCACCATTATTTCAAAGGAGGGTAAGCTTTGTTACTTATTTCCAAAAATAGAATCAATTTTTTGGATCTCTTCATTTGTTAGTTGGACATCTAGTGTTTTTAAATTATCAAGTACTTGATCTGCTCTTTTTGCACCAGGGATGACCACATCAATCGAATCACGGGTTAAATACCAGGCTAAGACAACATGTGCGACATCTGCTTGTTTAGATTGAGCAATTCCCCTTAATTTTTCTACATTTTCTAGGTTTTGTGCAAATTCTTCCCCTTGTAAATGCGGCATTTTTGAACGAAGATCGTTAAAAACCATGTCCTTATTATATTTGCCAGCTAACAAACCAGCTGCAAGCGGAAAGTATGGAACAAAAGAAATTTGATGTTCCGCAGTATACGGAAGTAATTCTTTTTCAGCTGATCGTTGCAATAGATTATATTCACCTTGATATACATCTACATATCCATCTTGATTCGCTTCTTTTAACTGGCTAATCGTAAAGTTTGAGACACCAATTGCTTTAATTTTTCCTTCATCCTTTAATTTCTTCAAAGCACCGACAGCCTCATATTTAGGAGTATTTTCATCTGGAAAATGTATGTAAAATAAATCAATATAGTCTGTTTGCAGACGCTTTAAGCTATCTTCAACTGATTTTTTTAAAAAAGATGGAGAGTTATCGATCACTACTTCATTGCCAACGAATTTATGCGCACCTTTTGTTGCTAGGACAATTTTGCTGCGATTTCCAGTTTCTTTTACTACTTCACCTACAAGTTCTTCTGAACGTCCAGGACCATAAATAAAAGCTGTATCAAGGAAATTTACGCCATTATTGATCGCGTCTCTCACTAATTCTTTTCCAACACTTTCGTTTAAATTAGGATAGAGATTATGTCCTCCAACTGCATTTGTACCAAGTCCAATCGGGTTTACAAAAAGTTCTGTTTTTCCCATTTGTGTTTGTTTAGTCATCTTTTCAATACCTCTTTTCAATACCTCTTTTCGATATGTTTTATTCCAATTGTTAAACGTTCCAAGTTATAAGTTTTCTCATTAGATGTCTAGTGACAAGTCTTTTGTTAAATATGTTAATCTCTTATCATATTGAACGAAAGATGGAAGTAGCTATGCAGTGATTACAAATTTTCATCAAAACCTGTAAAATATTTTTTGTTATAAATATCCAATATCTTATTCTATCTTAAATCATCAATCAAATATGAATCAATAAAAGTGCCTTGATTTGTTTAAGTAGGTGTACTTTAACTTCCGTTCATTACTGGCATAAGATTTTTTGTTGGACTAGGCGATGGAGCAGGATCAAGTGTATTTTACTGAAGTGCAAGATTTTGTAAAACAAAAAAAGCAAAAGAAATCATAAGAATTCCTTTGCTTCTTTCGTGTAAAGATTAATTAAAATAAAATAGCGTCTAATGAATAACTTCCAGCACCAGTTAATGCAGCACCCAATGCAATAACTATATATACTAAATTTAGTTCATAACCATTATTAGTAGCCCAAAGACCATTTGCACCGTGAACTTTAATGATCGCTATCAGCATAGTAAAAATAATTAGAAGTGCTGCAACTGGAGTTAGTAATCCTGCTGCAAATAATAAACCTCCGCCGAATTCTGCTAAACCAGCTAACAATGCCATTGTTACACCTGGTTTTACACCAATTGACTCAAAGAAACCACCTGTTCCTTTAATCCCATGTCCACCGAACATACCAAATAATTTTTGAGCACCGTGGCCAACAAAAAGCAAGCCGATTACTAAACGAACGATTAGTAGACCTAAATCTAACATACGATTCATCTCTCCTTTTAAAATAATATTTTGAATTCGAGATAAATATCTAAAAAAATGAAATTATGGCAAAATACGTCTAAAATTTTCTTATCTCGAAATTATTTATCTTGAATTCGAGATTAATTATATTAGCTTATGAATCATAAGTCAACAAAAAGCTTTATAAATATTTATCTATTTCTTTTAAGCGTTTTTAATGATCGGCAATATTTTTTATTTCTCTATGTACCTTACTATTTTATTGTTATAAAAATTAGAAATGTTTACCATACTGTTTAATACACTTTGAAAACATCTTTATTAACTATTATTAATTTTTCAGATGAGGTGAAAGGATATGACAATACAGCGTACATTTATAATGGTCAAACCTGATGGAGTAAAGCGTGGCTTAATAGGAGAGATAATAAATCGTTTTGAGCAAAAAGGATTTACTTTATTAAATGCTGAGCTTATGAATGTTGATCGACAAAAAGCTGAATACCATTACATGGAACTTAAAGAAAAGCCTTTCTTTGAAGAGTTGGTTGACTTTATTACGTCAGGTCCTGTTTTTGCAATGGTTTGGGAAGGAGAAAGTATTATTGAGGTTTCACGAATAATGATTGGAAAAACAAGTCCTTTAGAAGCTATGCCTGGTACAATACGTGGAGACTTTGCATTTTCAAAAGCTGAAAATGTCATCCATGGTTCGGATTCATTGTTAAGTGCTGAACGGGAAATTGCAAACTTTTTTGATCCACTATCAATTTGTTCAGCAAGAGACAAAGATTATCCATTTGATGAAAGAAAATCTGTTTGAGAGGTATTAATAGATAAAAAAATGTCTTTTATCGTCTGTAAATTTTTGGACATAAAAGACATTTTTCACTTTAATAAATTTTAATAACATTAATACACAAATTGTAACAGCATACAATTTTAATCATTTAAAAAACTTATTTTTATAATGACTTAAAGCAAGTAATGGGAAGAGATATTCATAACTATGGTAATGCATATAAAAACCGTTTGGTAACCCCTGCCCTTTCGGATATGTTGTTGTCCAATCATTCTTATGAGATGACTCAAGCAAATAAGTAATTCCCCGGTTAATTTCAACAGTCTCTTCATTTTCTGCACTTATTAGAGTATCTAATGCCCATGCAGTATGAGTTCTCGTACTTTCATTTAAAGATATATACTTTTTATGAATGTCACTTTTACAAGATTCTCCCCACCCGCCATTTGGATTTTGAATGCGGTATAACCAACGAATTGCTTTTTGAATGGCAGGATGATCATTTCGTGTATTAACTGCCACTAAACCAGTAATTGCTGCCCAAGTTCCATAAATATAACAAATTCCCCATCTTCCATACCAAGAACCATCCTTCTCTTGATTACGAAGAAGCCATTCAATCCCTCGTTTAATGAATGGATGATTTTTATTTAATCGAGTGAAATTCCCAAAATATTCTAATGTCCTTCCAGTCAAATCTGCTGTTGAAGGATCTAATATCATTGCAGTTCCTCCTTCAACAGGAAGCCAACTTAAAAAAGATTTATTTACATTTTTTTCAAATGCTGCCCAGCCCCCATCATCATTCTGCATCGAAATGATCCAATGATTTGCACGGTCCCATGCTTGTCGATAGACTGGATTTGAAAGGATAAGTGATCGAATCGCTCTTAATGATGCAGTTGTATCATCAATATCAGGATGCATTGTATTTATATCGGCAAATCCCCAACCTCCTGGTAATGCATGTTGATTATGGATCGCCCAATCACTGTATAAATAATGCTGTTTAGATATCAAATATTGCTGTGCTTTTTTAATCGTTTCTGAAGAAGAAGAAATTCCCGCTTCTTGTAAACTATAACTAATCAACGCAGTATTCCATACAGTTGCTTTTGTATACTGAATATGAAGATGATCATCAATTCTGGTTTGATTTGATTTTAATCCTTTAATTGCCTTTGTGATGATTGGATGTTGTTTCGAATAACCATGAGCCATTAAAGCAAAAATCATTAAAAATGTCGAACTGAAATAACTGTAAAAAGTTCCATCCGACTCGATTCTCTGCAACATATACTGCTCAGCATGGTTGAGTGCGATCCTATGCAGTTCATGAGGCAAACCAATCAAACTTTTTATTCCTATGTGAATTGTTGAAAGAAATGATCTCCATTCATTTATCTCCTTCTCCCAATCATCATCTCCTCTTTGTAAGAATAATTCCGATAAATCCGGAGTACGTTTCGTCTGCATGCTAAATTTATAATCTGCAGCAATGACAATCGGAATGAAATTTACTCGTGCATACACAGAAAAGTCAAAGAAATTCACCGGGAAAGAAAGTGGCAAAAGCACGATTTCAACTGGAATCGGAAAATGTTCTGGCCATTTATATTGTCCAGTTAAAGCTAACATGACTTTTGTAAACATATTTATTTCTTTTAATCCACCGTTATTAATTATAAAGTTTCTTGCTAGACGCATGTTTGAATCTGTTTTTGTGCAATAACCTGAGTATAAGAGAGCATAGTATGCTTCAACTGTTGCGGTAAGGTTTCCTTCTTCTTCATCATAAAATAGCTTCCATGACCCATTTTCATCTTGTTTACTGATAATCCTATCTACTAGCGATTGAATGAAATCTTCATCATTTATTTCTAATGTGCGTAATAAGATGATCATATAACAATCAGTAGTGATTCCTGTCTCAAATGGATAAGTCCATGATCCATTTGGCTCCTGTTCCTTAATAAGAATGTTAACTAATCTGTTTATTTCAGTTTCAATCTTATATTTCATATAACGATTTTTCCTCTCTTTAATAAAAACAGTTTTTTTCATATACTTATTCCTTTCCCCACAAACGCATTCCAAGGATGGGAGGAAAATGAATGGCAATAACTCCTTTCAAAAATAATAAGATGCCGATAAAATCATATTTTGAAATAAAAGAAGATTTGAAAAGAAAAATAAAAAACAAACAAAATTCATATAAAAACGTAAAACTAACAAAAGAGGATAGAAACCTCATAACTGAAATAAAAGAAATGACCAAAAAACTTAATCTGAATAATCTCACAAGAACACAAGCATATTTAGATTTTTTTATCGAGCATCCTGACATCCACTGGGCTCTATTAGGTCATATGGTTTCTCGCAATGGTGGTTGGAATATGACTGATTTAAAAGGAGATCTCGTTAATAAGTTTTTGTCTGAAAAGGAACAAGTAGATTTCTTTTTATTTTTGGAACGCGGTAATTGGTTAATCTTCCAAGACGTTTTCCCACAATTTTTACTATATAAAAAAAGTTTAGAAAACAAGAAGAATCTATTTTACCTTCTGCCTTTCTTAGGTGTTTCACTCTTTATGGAAACAATGTGGAATTATTATTGGGTGCATGGAGACTGTTATCTATTAGCAATCGCCACAATAATTAATGAACAAAATTATTTAGAAAAAAGGGTTATTAAAAATCATCATTTCAAAAAAACTGTCATTGATACGATTGGCTTTAAACTCTATGATTTTTTGCGTTTTAACCATATTATTTTCCCCTTTTATAAAAATGAAAATAATGAAAAACCTAACATAATAGGGAATACGATGAAACATTTTGATTCACTACATGAACGAATCCTGTTAGGGAAAAAATCATATTCACTTTTATTTCATGAAAAAACTGTTTATAAGGGAGTTTTGTCTTGGGCTAGAAACAATCCTCATACTGCATCCAGAAAAGATTATTGGACTCATTTGTTTAATAATGTGAATGAAACACCGCCTAGTTCGGGATACAGACGAAGAACAAAGAGGTGCTCGCTAAAAAAAGGAGCAAATCGTATATATAGTCCCCCATTACAATTTGCGTGGAAAAATATTTCTCACCAAGATGCAGAAGATGGGGACTGGTGTGATAACTGGAGAATCATCGACTATTTAATAGAAGAAAAATACACAGGTGGAGAAATTTATGAAGAATACTGTAAAACGATTGAAAAAATTGAACTCGCAATTATCGCAAAAAAAGCGTTCTTTCTTAGAAAGGAATAAAAAACTAAATAATTATTTATTCATTGCATTGTTCTCCTCATTTGTGGGGACTTATTTAGATTTAATGTTTGTTGGAATGGGAAAATATGCTTTTCCAACTAGACTATTTCCTGAAATATTCTCAATCAATATTGTTTTTACCTTATTTATTCTTCCTCTATTCTCGATTTTCTTCTTAATTGTGGCCAATCGGATTCAGCCTTTTGCTCGGTATGTGATGATCATTATGTTAGGTGTTGTTATTTCAGTTATTGAAAAAATATCAGAACATTTCGGCTGGTTTATACACCTCTCGGAATGGAATCATGCTTATTCAATATTTGGATATATTATCTTTTTTATCGTTATTTGGAAACTTTACCTTTTACTTCAAAGAACATAAAAACCGACAAATTTTAGAAATAAAGATTGCGTTGATGTATGGGGTGTTGATTATTAACAAGAATAATTGGGAGACTTATTGAGATAAGGTTAAAGGAGAATTGCAATTAATCACTAATCTAATTACTGCTATATTAAAGTTTAGACTAATTCGTTTATACATTCGTATTCTATATATTGTAATTCCAAAAACCCCTCGTTTGATTGAAAGTTCAAGTTCAAGCGAAGGGATATTTGGAGATAAAAATAAAATGAACAATACATACACTCAAAAGTGAAGGTTTTCAAAAAAATAAAGAAAATATAGAAGATTGAAAAGAATATCCGTCCATAAGAAAGTAAAATTTAGTGACCAGATGGACGAATGCCCTTCTCATTTAAAATTTGAAGAAACGAGCTAATTTAGGTAATGGTACCAATTTAGATAAATTTACACTACTGGCATTTCCCTTACTTTTGACTCTTCCAAAGAACGTACTTAGGAATTCCTCCCAGACTGCAGTTATTGTTTGCTTATTCTTTGCATCTTCCTCAAGCATTTCAATAGATAAGTTCAAAGCCTCGTCCAAGTGCAGCAGTGATTGTTTCAACTGTTGTATGATCTGTTTATCTTTTTCAGACACACACTCCCCTCCTCTCATCATTTTCACGACTATTCAGCAAGATCTTCAACCATTTCATTGTACTCAATTACAAATTGATGATTTACATGTCTTTTCATGCGTTCAACTTTCGCCTCAGCCACCATGTCCTCAATTCCTTCTTTTGCTGAAACGATGAAGAAACGCATTTGACGTGAAACTTGTCCTACGAGTGGTTTTAATGTTTCTTTTGCAACAGGCAACAATGTTGATGCAGCAACAATAATGACAGAGCCAACAATGACCCGATGGAGATTACTTTGCAACATGATAGTTCCTCCTTACTATTATTTTTCTAGGCAGCACATTTAAGCTGCCATAGCAAGTTGTTCTTTTTGCAACAATTTCTTTGGAGCTTGAATAACCTTAATGACAGCTTTTCCAAGGAATGCGGACACGCCAGCTACAAAAATGATTGGTAGCCAATTTGTCATTGGTATGGCACTTGTTTTAAATACCGTGCTTAAACCTGGAATATAGATTGAAGACAATAGCGCAAGTGCAGATACTCCTAAAGCTCCAATCAAAAAGCGGTCTTTAGTCCAATCTTTTACTGATTCAGTTTGACCTTCTTGCCTCCATGAAAATGTTTGTATAAGTTGTCCTGTTACAAGTGCTGCAAAAGCAGTTGTTTGAGCAACAGCAATTGATGTACCCATTGACAGGCTTGCTACAAACAATCCTAATGAACCTAGCCCTAACAAAAGTCCCCTCGTAATAACTTGTTGATAAAGTTCTTTATCGGCAATTTCTTGTCGTTTTCTTTCCTTCGTTTTATTTCCAGGATTCACTGCAAGCACCATAGCTGGTAATGCATCAGTTATTAAGTTCATTAGCAATATTTGAATAGGAACGATTGGAAGTGGAAGCCCTGCTATGACAGCAGTACTTGTTACAATGATTTCAGCTAAATTTCCACATAGTAAACATCCTAGTGCTTTTCTAATATTACCAATGATTGTTCTCCCTTCTTTTACACCATCAACAATAGAACCAAAATGATCTTCTTTAAGTACGATATCAGATGTTTCTTTTGTTAATTGTGTTCCAGATCTACCCATAGCAATTCCAACATCTGCCTTCTTTATAGCTAGTGAATCATTCACCCCATCACCTGTCATAGCTACTATATAACCTTTATTCTGTAAAGAGGTTACAATGCGCAGCTTATGATTTGGCGTTACTCGTGCATATATACGAATATCATCTATTATATTCTCGAATTCTGAATCACTAAGCTGATTTAAAGCTTCTCCTGTAAGCACTTGATCATATGAATATCCAATTCCAATTTGCTTCGCAATCGATAATGCGGTTATTGGATGGTCTCCTGTAATCATGATTGGAGTAATACCAAGACTTTTAGCTTCTTGAATGCTATCTTTAACTTCTTCCTTTGGAGGGTCTATCATTCCAACCATTCCAATGTAAGTCAAGTCATTTTCCATGTCATCATTACACTCTTCATCTTTTCTCAGCTTACGAATGGCAAACCCTAAGACTCTTAGGGAATCATCAGCATATTTTTCTGCTTGTTGTAATACAGACTCTCTCATTGAATTAGTTAGCTGAATTTTCTTCCCGTTAACTTGTACATTTTTACAACAAGCTATTATCTTTTCAACAGATCCCTTAGTCAATACATAGCAATCTTTATGTTCCGGTGTTTGACGGCATGCAACGGTCATCATACCTCGATCTGAATCAAAAGGTAATTCATATTCTCGCTCCCATTCTGAGAGACTCTCAACTAACGCAGGGTATTTTTTAGCAACAGTAAGCAAAGCCCCTTCTGTTGGGTCCCCTTTTACAATCCAGTGTCCATTTTCCTGCTCTATTGAAGAATTATTACACAATACTCCAATACGTAGGAGATGTTCTAAATCTTGATTGGAATTATCTTCGCTTATTTGAATTTCACCATCAGGGCAATATCCATCTCCAGTAACATCATATTCGTGTTTCAACGTTGCAATTTTCTTAACTGTCATTTCATTTTTAGTCAATGTACCAGTCTTGTCTGAGCAAATGACATTGACACGCCCAAGTGTTTCTAGAGCTGACATCTTTCGAGTTAAGGAGTCTTTCTTTGCCATTCGAAGGATCCCCGCTGTAAGAGCTATTGTGATGGTAACCGGCAGTCCCTCTGGTATTGCTGATGCTGTTAATGCTAGTGAGGTTGTCATCATACTTGTTAAAGGAATACCACGGATTAAGCCAGCTATGAAAACAATACCTCCAATAACAAGTGCACCTTTCATAAAGGCCTTGCTGATTTGAGTAACTTGCTTTTGCAATGGCGTTTCTTTCTCTTCATGATCAGCTAACATCATAAAAAGACGGCCAATTTCAGTTTGATTTCCTGTCTGGACTACAACAGCTTTTCCTTTTCCTCTTGTTACATGTGTACCCATATACAGCATATTGGCACGATCAGTAATAGGAACTTTCTCATCAATTGGCCGTATGCTCTTCTGTACAGGTAGTGATTCTCCTGTTAGCGTTGACTCATCAACTTCTAAATTCCATGTCTGTATTATCCGCAAATCTGCTGGTACTCGTTCTCCTGATTCAAGTTCAACGATATCTCCTGGAACAAGTTCCTCTGCAGATACTTCAAAAGTTTCACCGTTTCGAATAACTTTGCAATTTGGTGGAACAAATTTCGTCATCGTCTGAACTGCCTGCTTTGCTTTACGTTCTTGAAAAGTACCAATTCCCGCATTTAATAACAAAATTGTGCCCATCGCAATACCATCAAACATATGTCCCGTAAAAATACTAATAAGAGCAGTTATTCCTAAAATGGCCATAGCAAATTCTTTAAATTGGCTTATATATGATTTAAACCAATGCTCAGCCTGTTTGGCTTGTAGTTTATTTTTCCCGTATGATTTTGCCCATTTTTTTATCGATTTATCGTCTAATCCTGACAAAGGGCTAGATTGAAAACGATCATAAATTTCCTCTGATGTATATGCATGCCAAGGAATTTCTGGGTGAAGCTCTTTATTTAATTCATGAGTTTTTTTCTTCAGCATCAATTTTTCACTTTTATGTTTTCCATGTACTAAAAAGCTTAATATTAAGCTATCGGCTATTAGGGCAAGTAATGGGGCTGAAACAAAGGATGTTAACGCAATAGCAGGCCCAATTAAATTCCACGCCCTGGTAGTATGAACATGTTTCTTTATCATAAGCTTTATCTGATGCGATATTTTTAAACTCTCAGATAAATCATTTAGCTTCCTTACATCAATTGATGGGTAATAGTAAATTAATTTTTGTTCTTTTGGAGACTTATCCCCCTGGATAACTAATACTTCTTGTGGTGCTTTATGTTTTACCTCCTCTAAAGATAAAACATTTATATGAGGGAAAATCCCCTCTATACTTTTATTAAGCATGCCATGTGAAACAGCTATGTTTGACCCTTTTGGCAAGCTTTCTATAAACGATGAAACATTTTTATTCATCGTTCCATTCTTTTCGTAGAGCAGGTTATCTTCCTCAAGCAAAACAGTGTTAATTTGGGATAATTGATACATTGATCCATTATGAGGGCTCACCAATCCAGCTTCTTGTGCCATCATTTCTGCCTGACTCCAAGAATATTCAGCAGAAACAATTGCGGGTCTAGGATTAGCCGTTAATAATATACCTAAAGCTACAAGTGGATTGCGAGTAATAGCCAATGTTGCAAGAGAAGCTATGATTCCTAACGCTCCAGCTCTTTTCGTATATCTATGTATCTCAGGTGATACAGTTGGTTCATCTAACCAGTTATTACGGACTTCATCTCTTCTTTTCCAATTTAAGTATTGAAGCAGTGACAGCCCTGCTAAAACAACAAGATTTTCCCGTACCAGGGCCAATGCAAGAGAACTAGCACCTAAAACAAAATCTACTAATGCACCTTTCCTATTTTGCATTTGTTGAATTCCTCGGCGAAAAAACGGGTACCCCGTTGCAACGGCAAATGCGCTGCTCATATAAAAAAGAACTGGATGGCGGGCTAATGCTGATCGACCCAAAAACAGTTGCTTTAACCCTAAAGCACCCAAACCAACTACTGACAACGTTAATGGCAAAGGAACATTATCCTTAGGCACTTGTTGTTTAGGCATGTTTGATGTAAAAGGTAGTACATTTGCCATTTCTGAAGTAGCAGCAACTTGTGCTTCTACATCTGGATCAGTTTCAAAACTAATCCCCTCTTTATGTTTATTATCAAGCTTCCATGCAACTTCCTCAAACTTCATTAACAATGGTAAAAGGTAATCAATCGAGATGAGCTCTTCATTATAATTAAGAAGAATGCATCCTCTAGATATTGATGTTTTAACTGAGGTAACACCTTCTATCGTAGAGAAAATCTCGATAAATTTTTCAGCTCGTTCAGGATTTTCATAGATACCATAGAGTTCCATACGAACACGACCTGAAGTTATATGGTAATATCTTTTCTTCATTTCAAGAATCATATCAGCACCCCCTTTGTAAATTTATTGTAAATTTATACTTTTGCATAAAGTATATTTTAGACATTTATGAGGGGTTTATACGTAAAAAACCTATTTTTTTTGGGATAAAATCACTTAGTGTGGTAATAATGTAAATTAATTGTTAATATTTTGGAGGTTACAGACAAATGAAAAAATTCTTACTTTCTAATCCATTAGGGATTGTCATTACAGCAGCAACATTAATCCTAACCGTTTCGCCTGAAGCAAGAAGAGGAACAAAGAAATTATTGATTAAAGGGGTTGGCTCTGCATTAGCATTGGGAGATCAAATAAAACATCTATCAACTGGTGCTAGGTTGCAATTATCCTCTATTATGGAAGAAGCAAAGCATGAAAAAGAGACAATGGAATTGCCAAATATGAAAGATGCTATGTTTGAAATGACTGAGAGGGGAATGGAAAAATCAAAAGAAACAATTCATCAAGCAAAAGAAACTTTTGGTAACATTTTTTCTGATGAGAAAGAATCACATACTATACATTCTTCCACACCTTTTAATGTTATGAATGACAATTCCCTTAAACAAAAGATGAGTGAGATAGAAAAACAATTACACTAACTAACTTACTTTATCCCCTCTAACTAATAGGAAGATTGAATCCAAAAAATAAAACAGCCTGAGTACGAATATTGAATGTACTCAGGCTGTTCTTTTATTATTGAATAATTTGTGCAGCAAAAATAACTACAATTTTTATCTTATTAAGACGTGTCCGATTTGATTACCTATTTGGCACCCTATTTGCCAACCTAAGAGACCACCGATCAGTGATCCAATTATTGTCCCCAATCCAGGAAGAATACTTGATCCTATCGCAGCACCGAAAGATAAACCAGCAGCAAAGCCAAAACCACCTGATATATTTCGTGTTGTAGCCCTACTGTATTCTTTTAAAGTAATTGTCCCTCTTACTAAAGAAAACGTATCTTCAATTTGTGCTAAACCACCAGATAAAACACCTGACATAGTATTAGCCACCACCATATTATTCACCTGCCTTTTTAGATAGAATTCCCATAAATCGAGATTATTAGTATGCATTAATTAAGTTTTACTTCATTTCAAGTAAATTGATGTCCTTAGAAAAAAATCCGATTGTATATTAATTTTACATTAAAATAATACTAGTCTTAATTATCTCATTAAAGGTAAATGCTGGTTTGGATAAAATTATCTTCTTTTAAGGATGGGTTATTGCAATGGAAGAAACTTTTACTAGGGACTCCACTAAAAAATTAGAAGACTACTCTAACTATAATAATCGTGAATTAAGTTGGTTAGCATTTAATCAACGTGTGCTGGAGGAGTCAATCGATGAAAATAACCTTTTACTAGAAAGATTTAAATTTCTTTCTATTTTCAGTTCCAATTTAGACGAATTTTTTATGGTTCGGGTTGCAGGATTAAAAGATCAAGTCAAAGCAGGATTTAATAAACCTGAAAATAAAGTTGGTTTGACGCCAAAAGAACAATTATCACGGATTTCAAAAAAAACGCATGAATTAATTGAATTACAATATCGAACATACAACGAATGTCTTCTCCCTGCGCTGGAGGTTGAAGGTGTTTCCTTTATATCAATTCATAAAGCAAGTAAAGAGCAACTTGATTTTCTAGAAGCAAAATTTGACGAAGAAATCTTCCACGTATTAACACCTATGGCTATCGACGCCTATCATCCATTTCCAAAATTGTTAAGTAAAAGTTTAAATTTAGCAATTGTTATTAAGGAAAGTAAGCAATATGGAATGAAAATTGGCCAATCAAATGGAAAACTGGCGATCGTACGCGTACCTGCATTATTAGGGCGTTATGTGGAATTGCCAAGTCACCTTGATAAAAGGGAATTTGTTTTATTAGAAGATGTCATTTCACACTTTATCCATAAATTATTTAACGGGTTTTTATTGAAAAGTGTCACCCCCTTTCGCATTACAAGAAATGCGGATCTAACAATTGATGAAGAAGGGGCAAGAGATTTATTAAATGTCATCGAAATAGAATTAAAAAACAGAAAATGGGGCGATGAAGTACGTCTTGAAATTCAAGATCATAATCATGACCAAGATGTATTGAAATACTTACAGGAAGAGTTGGAAATTCACGAGAAAGATACGTATGTGATTGATGGTCCATTGGATTTAACCTTCTTATCATCATTCTCTAAAAGCATTCAAGAAACACATAGTCATCTTGTTGATGAACCATTTGTTCCGAAGATACCCCAAGAATTAGCAACAGGGAAAAATATATTTGAAGAAGCAATGAATCAGGATATCCTGCTTCATCATCCCTATGATTCGTTCGAACCTGTCATTGAGTTTGTTTCCTGTGCTGCCAATGATCCAAGTGTATTAGCTATTAAGCAAACCTTATACAGAGTTAGCGGGGACTCGCCTATTATTAACGCTTTGAAACATGCTGCAGAAAATGGGAAACAGGTAACCGTTTTAGTAGAATTAAAAGCACGTTTTGATGAAGAAAAAAATGTGCAGTGGGCAAAAGAATTGGAACAGGCAGGCTGCCAAGTCATTTATGGAATGACGAACCTAAAAACCCATAGTAAAATTACCCTTGTCGTTCGCCGCAAAAAGAATCGCATTGAATCATTTGTTCATTTAGGCACAGGGAATTACAATGATGTAACATCAAGGATTTATACAGACGTGGGATTAATTACAGCGAATCGAAAGATCGGGATCGATGCTGCCAACTTTTTTAACTATTTAAGCGGTTATATGGAAAAGCCTATTTATCATCATTTGTCAGTGGCACCCTTTGATATTCGCAAAGATTTTATTTCCTTAATAAACCATGAAATTGAATTCCATAAAGCATATAAAAATGGGCATATTATCGCTAAAATGAACTCTTTAACGGATAAAACATTAATTATAAAGCTGTTTGAAGCTTCAAATGCTGGTGTGAAAATTGAGTTGATTATAAGAGGCATATGCTGCTTGAGGCCTGGCATTAAAGGTGTTAGCGAAAATATTAAAGTACGCAGTATCCTTGGCCGTTTTTTAGAACATAGTCGAATCTATTACTTTCATCATAATGGTGAAGAGAAAATCCTTTGTTCATCTGCTGATATGATGACACGAAATATGGAAAATCGCGTTGAAATTTTATTCCCTATTTTTGATTACCGTCTGAAAATACGAGTTAAAAAATGGCTTTCCCTTTGGTTGGCTGATAATGTTAAAGCTCGTGAACAAGACCAAGATGGGAATTATCATTATGTAAAACAGAAAGAAATGGAACCTTTAATCAATAGCCAACTGGAAATTAATGAGGTTTAAATAAAGGAAATTAACTAACGTCTTCTAATGGATAATACTGTTTCGAATAAGGATTCATTATTAAATCATAATAATCCAGTACCATTGCTTAAATTATTTAATTTAAGCAATGGTATTTATCTTTTCACACTAAAAAATCAATTATTATGAAAGATTCATATAATTTAAATATCGAAAAAACATAGCTATCCTTAAGAATTACTCTAATAATATAAATTACAATTTAAAAAACTCACAAATTATGAGGTTTTTCAACTTGATTCAAATAAGACTTTGTACAATATTTTAACATTATTTTGTCATGTAAATTAAAATAGCTAATTTGACATCTTTCTACATCATATCTTCTATGTCAATTTGAGCTGATCTTTTTTCCTCTTCTAATAGATTAACGACCTAAGATACTCTGTATTTTTTTTCGGCGTATATCACTTTGTTTATTCATATATAAAACGGAAGTATAAATGATTAGAAATAATACCATGACAATTCTTGAAAACAAGATAAATTGATCAATAACTCGTTTTTGCAGCGACTTTTAGAAATCTTGAAGTAACACTATTTAGCATATCATTCAACACAATAAATTCTCTTCTAAATAGAAATCTAAAAACTCACAAATGTTATTTCCCCTATTCTTTTCATACTATGATTAACTTAAAATGGTATATTGCTCACTTCCCTAAAATACAAATCAGAAGATAAATTAAAAGGTATATGATAAAATATGGAAAACGCACTATTTCTTAATAATTAATAATACTTAGCTAAAAAAGCAAACCGATCAGGTTAAAGGAGTGATATACATAATGAAAATAATCTATAACGGAATGTTAACAGAAAGATCACAAATAAGCATTGATATAGAAGATCGCGGTTATCAATTTGGCGACGGTGTGTATGAGGTGATTCGAGTATATAACGGTAAATTGTTTACAGAAGATGAACACTTGCAGCGTCTTATTAAAAGTGCTGAAAGTATCCAGATAAAGCTTCCTTACACTATAGTTGAAATGAAGAAGCAGCTTTTTAAGCTGGTTGAGGAAAATAAGCTTACTTTTGGAATAGTTTATCTACAGGTTACTAGGGGGGTATCTCCACGAAATCATTTATTCCCTCAACCTAATACAATTCCTGTTTATTTGGCTTACACTCGTGAATTACCGATCCCTATAACCGATATGAAAAAAGGTGTAACAGCTATTACTGTGGAAGATATCCGTTGGCTTCGTTGCGATATTAAAAGCTTAAATTTATTACCGAATCTTCTTGCAAAACAGAAGGCATCAGAGTATGGCTGCTTTGAAGCGCTCCAACATAGAAGTGGTACAATTACTGAAGGAAGTTCATCAAACGTATCGATTGTTGTGAATGGCATAATTAAAACACATCCAGCAACAAATTTGATCTTGAACGGCATTACTCGAAAGCTAATACTTGAGATAAGTAAAAAAAGTGGTTTAGAAATGAAGGAAGAAGCATTTACTGTTGATGAATTACTGAATGCGGATGAAGTATTTTTAATGGGAACAACGACAGAAGTAATGCCGGTCATTGAGATTGATAAGCGTACGATCAGAAACGGTAAGCCAGGACCGGTAACCAAACAATTACAATCTCTTTTTAAGGATAAAATTGAAAAACGGTGCGGCGTTAATTCTTATACGATTTAATACCATTTCCCCATTACGAACACGACTTTGTAGATGTTGTGAAAAAACTTCTAAAGTCATACACAATTTTATGTCTATCACCTAATCAACTTAGGTTGGACAGTGTTTAAGGAATCAATCTACTAAATGAGGTAAAATAAAGCAACAGCAAACACTAAAGCTGCTTAAAGATCATTGTGCAGATGTAAATATTTAAGATCATAATAATGTGACTTCTTTACAACATGTACGATCAAAAGACTTTCATGAAATTGAGCAAATATTGTTAAAAGCATGAGCAAAATACTTATTAAAATGTACGTTTTTTAAATACAAGAAGTTAGAGGGTTTTGATCCTAAAATCTTGAATCAAAGCCCTCTATTTAATACCTTACAAAAAATTTTCCATGGTATTAAAAATCAGGTAACATATCTAAGTTGTTTTCCTTAATTCCATCTGGTTCACTTCGTAAAATGTCTCTACCATATTTATGAAAAACATCGACATGTGCTAATTTTCCAGCTTTTGCTTCCGCAAGTGCTTCTATATAATCTAACTCTCTTCCAGTTTCAGTTTGAAAGCCAATTAGATCACCGTCTTCGTTTTTTCGAACAGCTACAATTTTCTCTTTATTCAAAAGGTTATTTTCACTATCTGCATTTACATTCGTTTGATTCTGGTACTGATTATAAGCCTCTTCAAAACGATCCAATTTGATCACCTCAATATTTATTTTCACTCAAAATGTCTGATTTATGACAAATAATTAAATTACTGTTTATTAAATGTATTTAACATATTATAAAAACTGTATTCAATCTCTTAAAAAATATGGTACAACTTCTAATATAAATATTATTACGTAGAAAAAGATATACTATTTTATCTATCAAATATTAAAAATTGTGATACAATAGATAAATATTAAAATTTTCAGAAGAATTACTGAATTACTAAAGCAATTGTTTAATGGAGGGAATTAACTTGACTGAACAACGTAGTAATATGATTAAACAAGGAATTGACCGTGCACCACATAGAAGTTTGCTTCGCGCTGCTGGTGTAAAAGAAGAAGATTTTAACAAACCGTTTATTGCGGTTGTAAATTCATATATTGATATAGTACCAGGTCATGTACATTTACAAGAGTTTGGTAAAATTGTAAAAGATGCGATTCGTGAAGCTGGCGGAGTACCTTTTGAAATGAACACAATTGGTGTTGATGATGGAATTGCGATGGGACATATTGGGATGAGATATTCTTTACCAAGTCGAGAAATCATCGCTGATTCTGTTGAGACAGTTGTTTCTGCACACTGGTTTGATGGAATGGTTTGTATTCCAAACTGTGACAAAATTACACCAGGTATGCTAATGGCGGCACTCCGCGTAAATATTCCATCAATTTTCGTCAGTGGCGGACCAATGAAAGCCGGTGTTGATAAAGACGGTAAGCCTTTGAATTTAAACTCTGTATTTGAAGGGGTAGGAGCATACCAATCCGGTAAAATCGATGAAGCAAAATTACAAGAAATTGAGCAATTTGCTTGTCCTACTTGTGGTTCTTGTTCTGGTATGTTTACTGCAAACTCAATGAACTGTTTGGCAGAAGGTCTTGGTCTTGCCCTTCCAGGAAATGGTACAATATTAGCTGTTGCTCCCGAACGTAAGGAATTTGTTAAACGTTCTGCAAAACAATTAATGGAACTTATTGAAAAGGATATTAAACCTCGTGATATCGTGACAATTGATGCGATTGATAACGCATTTGCATTAGATATGGCTATGGGTGGTTCAACTAACACGGTTCTACACACACTAGCATTAGCACATGAAGCTGAAATTGAATATTCATTAGAGCGTATCAATGATATAGCAAGCCGTGTACCACATCTTGCTAAAATTGCACCGGCATCAGACTATCACATTGAAGATGTGCATAATGCAGGAGGCGTAAGTGCGATTATCAATGAGGTTCTTAAAAAACCTGGTGCGATTAAAGGAGATTGCCTAACAGTATCAGGTAAAACATTAGCAGAAAATGTTGCTGGAGCAGAGATTTTGGATAAGAATGTTATTCGTCCATTAGATAATCCTCATTCTGAGCGTGGCGGTCTTGCTGTATTATTCGGTAATTTAGCGCCAGATGGTGCGGTTATCAAAGTAGGAGCAGTTGACCCAGCTGTTGGCGGTTACCATAGAGGACCAGCAATTTGCTTTGACTCTCAGGAAGAAGCACTTTCTGGAATTATTACAGGTAAGGTAAAAGAAGGCGATGTTGTTGTTATTCGTTACGAAGGTCCTAAAGGCGGTCCTGGTATGCCTGAGATGCTTGCCCCTACTTCACAAATCGTTGGAAGAGGTTTGGGTGCTAAAGTTGGCTTGATTACAGATGGACGTTTCTCTGGAGCATCTAGAGGTATTTCAATTGGCCATATTTCACCTGAAGCAGCTGAAGGCGGACCAATCGCATTTGTTGAAAATGGTGATATTATTGAACTGGACTTAAATAATCGTAAAATCCAATTAGAAATTTCCGACGAGGAATTTGAAAAACGCAGAGCTAACTGGAAAGGCTTCGAACCAAAAGTAAAAAAAGGTTACTTAGCACGCTATTCTAAGCTGGTTACATCAGCTAACACTGGCGGAGTAATGAAAATCTAACAATAAATAAAACCTACCAAATGCACTTTAAGTAAGATGCTTCTGGTAGGTTTTTTTCATTATTAAAATGTTTTTAATTAAGAATGTAATTATATAATTATTTTTATTATTCAGGCTCTCCTACCTCAAAGCTGCTATTAATTAATTCCTTAGCTTTTTCATATGAAATATTAAATTTTGTCGCTACCATTTTAATAATCTTATCCCTAGCTTCTAGTACGATATTTGACATGATGTTCTCTCCTCGCTAACTATTCTTGATTTAATATTATCAGAAAATTCAAATACAGAAAGTGTTTTGTCAGATATTCTAACAACATTTCTTCTATACCCTCTTTTCAGAAATTGCTAACCTACTTTTCATTTAACTTACTGTTTATTACAGTCAAATAGTATACTTGTACATTCTAATTTTGTTAGATGTTTCAATTATCTACAAAGTACCGCAAATAAGTAGATTTGGGCTAAAAACTGCGATTAAATCAAAAACAGAGACAAAAACGTCTCTGTTTTAGTTAATACTATGTTTTATAGTTATAAGAACATTAATCAAAATTATTATTCACTAAATCTTTATTATGAATAACAAATTTTTTGTAAGATTTAAAGTAATTTAGTCCATACCGTATAATTTCTGAGGTGTTTAAGTCTGTTCTTATATCGTTAGTTTCTCATAAGCCGTACTGGATCTATGGAAATGTCTATTAAACATTTAACATTCGATTATGATTACTTTTTTGCACGATGGACGTAAATTTTCTTGCCGTATCAGCAAGCTCAGCATAATGATCATCTGATATTAATTTGGTTGGATTTAGTAATGATCCGCCAAGTCCTGCCGCGACAGCACCTGCCTCTAAAAATGAAGCAAGATTGTCGAGATTAACACCACCCGTTGGCATAAGAGGGATATGAGGAAGCGGACCTTTTAGACTTTTAAAGTAGCCCACCCCTAGCGCATCTGCCGGAAATACTTTTATCATGTCTGCCCCATGCTCGTAAGCTGTCAAAATTTCTGTTGGGGTGAACGCTCCGGGAATGCTGATAATGCCGTAACGTTTCGCCATTTTAATCGTTTCCACATTGACTGTCGGAGAAAAGATAAATTCAGCTCCAGCCATAATGGTATTACGAGCAGTTTCTGGATCTAAAACTGTGCCGGCACCAACAATCATTTGATTACCAAACTCTTCTTTCACACTTTCAATTAAATGACATACTCTAGGTGTTTCTACTGTGATTTCTAATGTTCGGATACCGCCTTCTTTCAAAGCTCGAGCAATCGGTATAATTTGGTTTGGACGGGCACCGCGAATAACAGCGACAAGCTTTCCTTGTTTTAGTTCTTCAAGTTTACTCACTCTTTTCATCCTTCCTACCTTTTGACATCTTCCTTGCAGCCATTCATAAACAAATCAAGATCAGCACGATTTGGCAGCCCCTCTGCATCACCATTTACCATCGTTACCATTGCTCCCATTGCATTACCTCTCCGAACAGCTTCATTTAGAGAAAATCCATCTAGTAGGCCTGATAGAACACCTGCTGCAAATGCGTCACCGGCACCAACAGGATCAACAACCCTTTCCACTAAAAAGCCTGGTACATATGTTTTCGGTATCGAAGGAGCTGAGATTAGAGAACCCTCTTTTCCTAATTTCATCAAAACTGTATTGACACCAAGATCGTGAAAATAATCTACATATTGCTCAGGTGTGTGTGTACCAAATAAAAATTCAGCTTCAGCCACACCTGGCATGACGATATCACACTCAGAAGCGTATTTTGTTAGGTAGTGTCGTGCTTCGTTTTCATTAGACCATATTTTTAAGCGTAAATTTGGATCAAAGACAATCCTTGTGGAGTTATCTTTAGCAATACGAATTGCTTTGTCAATGATAGAACGGGAAGATTGACCAAGCGCAGGAGTAATACCGGTAATATGAAGGTATGCGGCATCTTTAATTGCTTCTTCAGGAAGCAATTCCGCAGACATTTTGCTAGCTGCTGAATGTTTCCGGTAGTAATAGACCCTTGTATCATTCATCCGTCTGAACTCTTTAAAAAAGACTCCGGTCGGTGCCTCAGAATCACGTGTAACAAATGAGACATCGACCCCCTCACCACGGATAAACGATAACATCGCTTCACCAAATTCATCCTCGCCAAGCCTGCTGATCCATCGTGACTTATAACCAAGACGGCTCAACCCTATTGCTACATTCGATTCTGCACCACCGAATTTCATTGAAAAGGAACGGGCATGGCGCAACGGACCTTCTTCATTTGGTGTAAATAATGTCATCGTTTCACCAATTGTTACAACATCCATTTTCATCATCTACTTTCCCTATTTGTCTGCATTATTTCACATGATTAGAAAGAGTACCGATTTTTTCAATTGTAACGTTCATTTGATCACCATTTTTTAACCATACTTTAGGATTACGACCCATTCCAACTCCAGGCGGTGTACCAGTAGCAATCAGATCTCCCGGCTTTAATGTCATGGACTGTGATAAAAATGATATGATTTTCGGAACAGTAAAAATCAAGTTATTCGTATTCGAATCCTGCATCATTTCTCCGTTTAGTTCAAGCGATATTTTAAGATTATGCGGGTCCCCCACTTCATCATGTGTGACGACAACAGGGCCAATTGGTGCAAATGTGTCCGCTGTTTTGCCTCGGGACCATTGCCCATCTGAAAATTGTAAATCACGTGCGCTAATGTCATTCATAATTGTATAGCCGAATACATAGTCAGTCGCCTCTTCTTCTGATACACATTTCGCCTCTTTTCCAATTACAATTGCAAGTTCTGCTTCAAAATCGACTTCATTTGAATTTACTGGGATTTCAACCGCTTCATTATGTCCGATAATTGCATTGGCATATTTTGAAAAGATGACAGGCGAAGACGGTGGTTCCATTCCCGTTTCCTTGCAATGATCTATATAATTTAGCCCAACGCAAATAATTTTTTCCGGTTGAGTTAGTGGTGGAAGTATTCTTACATCTGAAAGCGGGAAAGTGACTATGTCATTCTCAGATTGCTCAATTAGCTGATCAACTCGTGCCCTTAACTCATTGTTACGTTCAATAAAGGTTTTCAAACAAGGTGGGAATTCCTCTGCACTAAGTTCCGTTAGACTAATAATACTTTCATCTTGCATAATGCCGATATGCTGATCTTCACCTACAGAAAACGTTGCTATTTTCATAGATTTATATCCTTTCTTACGTCAAAGCGTATGGTGTTTTTGTACCACTTAATACTTGAACGATGTTTTTTGCTGCCTTTTGTCTAAGTTCAATCATTGCTTCCTCAGAATACCAGGCACTGTGAGGGGTAATAATTACGTTGTCCATTTCAAGTAACGGGTTATTAATGCTGACAGGCTCCTCTTCTGTCACATCAAGTGCTGCACCGGCTATTATTCCTTTTTTAAGGGCATCAGCTAATGCTTTTTCATCTATAATTGGACCGCGTGCAGTGTTAATAATTACTGCATTTCTTTTCATTTTAGATAGCCGCTCTTCATTAATTAAATGGTATGTATCAGGAATAAGCGGTACATGTACTGACAAATAATCTGCGTGACGAATCAAGTCATCAAGCTCCATTTTTTCAACACCAACAGCAGCCATTTCTTCACCAGATACGAATGGGTCATATGCAACTGTTTTAAACCCAAGAGGTTTTACCTTTTCAATAAGACGACGAGGAATACGGCCAAAGCCTAGTACACCAACCGTTTGTTCATTAAAGCGATGTATTGGTACACATGCCTTAAAGTCCCAGTTGCCTTTTTTAACTTCATTGTTTAATAGCGTTACTTTACGAGCCCATGAAAGTAAGAGAGCCAAAGCATGGTTAGAAACCTCTTCCATTCCGTAATCTGGAACATTTGCAACAGTAATCCTCTTTTCTTTTGCCGCATCTAGATCAATTGTATTAACGCCGACTCCATAACGGGAAATGATTTTTGTGTTTTGTAGAGATTCAATCACTCGGCGTGAGACAGGTGCATATTGGTTTAATATGGCATCGGCATCTTTTGCATGCTCAATAACCTCTTCTTCTGTTTTACATTGTACTTTAATGAATTCAATGTCCAATCCACTATTTTGAAATACCTCTTCTTCATATTGTAAGTTTTCAAATTCATAATCAGTTAATATTACTTTATATGCCATTTGGCTCCACTCCTTAAGCTCTTTTTAAATTCCTGAAACGATTAGGGGACCCTCTCGTTTCAGGAACAAATAGTTAATAGTTAATTTGTTGCTGTTTTATGGATTTTGGCAATACCGAGTCCTTTTGCTCCAAGTTCTGATGTTTTTGCTTCTGGATAATATCTTTCAATCATCTGAATACCAATCGAGGCACGACGTACACGTTCTTGAACAAGTGAGATATTGGTATTTTCCCATTGTTTTCCAGATGGGTATACATCAGGATGATTACGAAGTCCAAATTTAATATAAACCGGTGCTAAAACTCGAATAATCTCAGGTATTTCATAATAACGAAGGAATCCACCGAAAGTATCTGGCACCTCTACATATAAATCAATCGGAATATCAATGGCTTGACGAATGGCTGCAAGCTTAGGCAGTGTCAATGCAGGTGGCACATTGTATGTATCTGCACCAATGTCTTCCATAAGTTTTACTGATACCGGATTAGCTGCCCCCATTTGTACTGATACTTTTACAACAAAATCCTCAGGCAGCTGTCCGCTTTTTTTCATTTCTTTCGTCAAGAGAAGAAGACCCTCATCAGCAACCAATGCTCCGCGAAGTCCAAGTTCTGCTCCTCTTTTCAAATCTTCCATTGCATACACAAGCTGATCTGCGCCTTCATGGCGGATTCCTTGTGATTTTCCACCTGGTGTAAGCGGTGCTGCACTAACATCCCATGTGCCGCGCGGGCCGACAAACAAACTTAATTCCATGCCACGTTCTGCAGTCAATTCACACATTTCTTTTATTTCTTCATCTGTTTGAAGCATGATACCGCTTCCCTGAGAAATACGGTGAATGGTTAAGCCAAGACGGTCAATTTCTTTTAACGTTTCTTTAAGAGCAACTGGTCCTTCTACACTTGGAAGTTCGATTCGATATTGTGCACCGTCCGGAAATCTTTTATTTGATGTTGGAAGTTCACTAAGATCTGTTGTTGGATAACCTAATTTTTCAAGTAAGTCGCGTGATTGTTTCATAATTGGGCGCCTTCTTTCAATTCAATTTTATTTAAAAGGGTTGCTACATTATTTCGTAATTCATCTGAGAAAACATCGCACGGGGCACGATGTCCAGCCGGAACATCAAACCAGCGCTGATGAACGGCTTCTTTCATTGCAGTAAAAAATGTCGGGCAATAGGTGTAAATATCCATCAGTTTTGAAATCACTTGATGATTTTTTTGTGCTGTAAGTAAATCACCTTTTTGAAATGTTTCATATAAATCCACCGCTATTTCAGGAGCGAAGACAGCACTTCCGTTAATGCTCCCTGCTGCCCCAATCATTAGAGCGGGAAGAAAATGCTCATCAAATGCAGAAAAAACTTGAAAATCACTGCGTACTTTTTTCGTTTCTGTTAGTACTTGTCGAATGTGGCCAAAATCACTGACTGTTTCTTTTATACCAACGATGTTGGAATGTGCTTCGGCTAATCTTTTAATTAGTTCAACTGACAAATTTTGCCCAGTTAGTTGAGGGATGTTATAAATGAATACTTGCAGCTTTGTGTGTTCAGCAACACATGAAAAAAATCTATATAATTGCTCATCTGACAATTTCCAGTAATATGGGTTCACGACAAGAACACCGTCTGCTCCATGCTCTTCTGCATAGGAAGTTAAATCAAGCACATCTTTTAATGCGGTATGACCCACGCCAACCATAACAGGTACACGGCCATTTATGTGCTTAATCATTTCGCGAACGTAAAGCTTGCGTTCTTCTGTCGTAAGTGATGAGAATTCACCAGAACTTCCCATCAACAAAATTCCATGAATATTCTGTGAAATTAGTTTATCAATATACCGTTTGTTCAGCATTAAATCTAAATTTCCTGCTTCATCAAATAACGTGACTACCGGGGGTATGATTCCTTGAAAATTCATTTTCCTTCTCCCTTCGCACTTACCATTCGGCGATACTACCGTCTTCATGACGCCAGATTGGATTTCTCCAATCATGACCAACTTCTGCTGCTTGTTTTACTTTCTCTTCATTAATTTCAATTCCAAGTCCTGGTTTTTCTGATATATTTACATAACCATTTTCATAGGCAAACACTTCAGGGTTCTTTATATAGTCGAGAATATCCATTCCTTCGTTATAATGGATTCCTAAGCTTTGCTCCTGAATGATAAAGTTTGGTGTTGATGCGTCAAGATGTATAGATGAAGCTAGCGTCATCGGACCTAGAGGACAATGCGGCGCAATAGCCACATCATATGCTTCTGCCATTGCAGCAATTTTTTTTCCTTCTAAAATACCACCTGTATGCGACAGATCCGGCTGAATAATATCAACGTAACCATCTTGGAGAAGTTGCTTAAATCCCCAGCGAGTATACATTCTTTCACCAGTCGCAATTGGGCACGTCGTATGCATAGCAATGTCACGAAGTGCTTCATTGTTTTCTGGTAGAACAGGTTCTTCGATAAACATTGGACGGTATGGTTCCAATTCTTTTACAATTGTTTTTGCCATCGTTTTATGAATACGTCCATGAAAATCAACACCGATGCCAAAGTCCTTTCCGACTGCTTCTCTAATGGATGCAACGCGCTCAATAACTGCTTCAACTTTTGAAAAACTGTCTATGTAATTCATTTCTTCAGATGCATTCATTTTCACAGCCAGGAAGCCTTGATCTTGCTTTTCTTTGGCGGCAGCGACAACATCAGCGGGTCGATCTCCCCCTACCCATGAGTACACTTTAATTTTTTGACGAGCTTTTCCTCCAAGCATTTCATATACTGGTATGTTGTAGTACTTTCCTTTAATGTCCCATAACGCCTGTTCAATTCCGGAAATTGCGCTCATTAAAATTGGTCCGCCACGGTAAAATCCTCCTCGATACAGTGTCTGCCAAATATCTTCAATGTCGTTAGGGTTGCGGCCGATTAAGTAATCTGTTAGTTCAGTAACTGCAGCTTTTACAGTATCGGCACGACCTTCTACAACAGGTTCTCCCCAACCTGTAATGCCTTCGTCTGTTTCAATTTTTATAAAAAGCCACCGCGGTGGTACCTTGAATAAAGATACTTTTGAAATTTTCATAGAACACACCTCATATTATATAGAGTGGGAGATTCCTATATTTAGAAATCTCCATTTTTCTATTAAGAGCCTTTAATAAATACCGTTTTAATAGCAGTGAAAAATTCCTTCGCTGCTTCCCCTTGTTCGCGAGAACCGCTGCTTGAAGCTTTCATGCCTCCAAATGGTGCTTGGAGCTCAACACCTGCACTTTCAGCGTTAATGCGGACAAGTCCTGCTTCAATTTCATCAATAAATTCAAGAATTGAGCTAATATTTGTAGTAAAGATCGATGCACTTAAACCGTATTTCGTATTATTTGCTAATTCAATCGCTTCTTCAAGATCGTCCGCTTTAATAAGAGCGATAACTGGGCCAAAAATTTCATCTTGTGCAATTGCCATTTCTATTGTGACATTATCGAAAATAGCTGGGGTAACAAAGAAACCGTTATCATATTCTCCACCTGTTAACACTTCCCCGCCACAGACAAGTGTCGCACCCTCTTGTTTTCCTTTTTCAATGTATTCTTTAAACGTATTGAACTGACTTTCACTTGCACAAGGACCCATCCAGATACCATCTTTTAGCCCATTACCAACAGTAATTTTTTCTGTTGCTTCAATAAGCTTTTGTTTGAATTCTTCATAGACAGTAGATTCCACGACAACGCGGCTTGATGCAGTACATTTTTGGCCAGATGAACGGAATCCACCGCTTATGACAGCTTCAACAGCTTGATCAATGTTGGCATCTTTCGTAACGATTACTGGGTTTTTACCACCCATTTCAAGCTGATATTTGATCCCACGAGCAGAAGCAGATTTCGCTACACTATGCCCAACACTTTCAGAACCAGTGAAGGTAATAGCATTTAGTTTTGGATGGTCTATTAAGCTCTGCCCTATCACAGAACCTGATCCTGTTACGAAGTTCAAGACACCTTCAGGGAAACCGGCTTTTTCAAAGCATTCAACAACTTTAGCTGCTGTAACTGCTGCTTCGCTTGCAGGTTTAAACACAATTGTGTTTCCATATACAAGTGCAGGAGCAATTTTCCAAATTGGAATCGCAACCGGGAAATTCCAAGGCGTAATTACACCTACAACCCCGAGCGGAGTACGTTTTGTAAACATAAGTGCATCTTTATCTGAGGATGGAATAACATCTCCATCTTTCCTCATCCCTTCACCTGCATAGTAACGAAGAATAGCAATACCTCTTGCTGTTTCACCTTTTGCTTCTGGAAGGGTTTTTCCCATTTCTCTTGTCATCGTTTCGGCAATTTCTTCAAGATTTTCTTCTAATATGTTCGCAGTTTTAAAGAGTAGTTGACCACGAGCTGATTGACCAAGTTTGCGCCAGGCTTTTTTCGCAACGTACGCAGCATCAACAGCAGCGTTTAATTCTTCAATAGTAGAATTTTGAACGTATCCGATTATTTCTTTTGTTGCAGGGTTAATACTCGCAATCGTTTTTCCAGATACAGATTCAATCCAGCGGTTATTAATAAAGTTTTGATAAGTAGTTGTTTTAATTGAAGTTGTCATTTTTAATTCTCCTTTTTATTAAAAGTAAAGAAAATATAAGTTTTTTGTACTTAGTTTCGTGTCTAGCTCCAGCGCCCAGCGCCTAGTGAACTTCACCCTCCTTATACGCTAAGTCAACAATCGAATCGCTATTGCTCTTCGTGTTTCATTTATCTCATACGGAGTGCTCCAGTTCATACGTCGCTGAACGGGCGCTTGCGCTTTTCTTAAAATGTTGGACCAATTCTCCAAATACCAAAATCATGCTGCTTCAAGATTTCTGCTTTTGTTAATTTGCCGTTAGATACGGCTTGAATTTCCTCCATGATTCTCATACCGACTTCAGCAACAGTTTCCTTGCCATCGACAATCGTACCAGCATCGAGATCCATGTTTTCATTCATGCGTTCAAACATTGGAGTATTCGTTGATATTTTAATAACAGGGGCTATCGGTGACCCAGTTGGTGTTCCACGGCCACTAGTAAAGAGAACAACTTGTGCCCCGCCAGCCACCATTCCTGTTAATTGCTCAATGTCATGACCTGGCGTATCCATCCAGACCAACCCTTTTTTTGTCGGCCTTTGCGCATAGTCGATTACTTCTTCCAATCGTGTCGTGCCTGATTTTGTTGAAGCACCAAGTGATTTTTCCTCGAGCGAACTTAAACCACCTTCTATATTTCCAGGGCTTGGGTTGCCGGTACGGATATCAACACCCATTTGAATTGAGCGATTTTCCATCATTTTAATGACAGCATACGCTTTTTTTGCTACCTCATCGTTTGCAGCACGGTTTGCTAGTAAATGCTCAGCACCAATTAATTCCGTCGTTTCCGCTAAAATTGCTGTGCCGCCTTGTTCGACAATCATATCGCTTGTGCGTCCAACTGCTGGGTTTGCGGAAAGACCTGAACATGCATCAGATCCTCCGCACTCCGTCCCAACGATTAGTTCACTAAAATCACAAAGCTCCCTCTGAACCATTGATGCATCCTGAACCATTCTTACTGCAATCTTAGCTACCTCGGCAATTGTTTGCAGTGTGCCGCCATTGTCTTGGATTGATACCGTTTGCACAGGTTTGCCGCATTTTGCAATTTCATCACCAATACGGTGTGCCTGATGTGTTTCACAGCCGAGTCCAAGGACAATGACACCGTATACATTTGGATTCATGCCCATACCAGCATAGGTTCGAGCCGTTTGGTCGTAATCTGTTCCTACTTGTGCACAACCGTGCTGGTGAATAAATGTGACTGTTCCACTAACAAGCTCTGTTACACGTTGTGCCGTTTGTGTTGCACATGTTATCGTTGGTAAAATGAGAACATGATTACGAACACCAACGCGTCCATCTGGACGACGATATCCCCAAAACTGCATTTTATCATTTACCAATTTTGTCACCTCTTCCCCTTTTGCCCTCTAAGTTGTGTACATGAACATGTGCACCTTCTTGTATGGCAACAACAGCCGCGCCGATAACTTCCCCGTATTTAATGATGTTTTCCCCTTGTTGAATCGGTTTAACAGCAAATTTGTGCCCAAAGCGTATTGGTTCAAGAATTCTTACCGTGATGTCTATTTCATCCGCTTTAATAGTTACAACAGTATGTTCAGGAATATCTGACAAAGCGACAGCTACACTATCATTTGCATTTAAATAAAGTGTTTTATATTCGCTCATCTTCGTTCCCCCTTTAATTCACTAGTTTTGCTTTTTCACTTTGAACAACAGGGTTATTCAATTTACCGATACCTGGAATTTCAATTTCAATTCTGTCTTTATCCATTAATGTAAATTCATTAGGCGGTACCACACACGTTCCAGTAAGAAGGACCGTTCCGTCAAATATGTCGTTATCAAGAGTTAAGTAATGTACTAGTTCATCTAGTGTTCTTTTTAACTGGTTAACTTGTGCTTCACCCTCGAAAACTTTTTCATCATTGCGATAAATACGGCAAATAATTTTAAATTCGTACGGATCTGAAACTGCTTCTTTTAATAATATTGCTGGTCCGATTGAACAAGAGTTTTTCCATACTTTTGCTTGTGGCAAGTATAGAGGGTTTTCACCTTCAATATCACGGCAGCTCATGTCGTTTCCAATTGTGTATCCTAGTATTGTGCCATTTTTATCGATAACGAGCCCTAGCTCAGGCTCTGGAATTTGCCAATTTGAATCTGACCGCAAATAAACAGGGTCATTCGGTCCGACTGTTCTTGCAGATGTTGATTTAAAGAAGATTTCAGGACGTACTGCATCATAAACTTTGTCATAAAATGTTTGACGGTCAAGCTTCCCTTGTGTTGCTTCGTAATTTCGTGCTTCTTTGCTTTTTTTATACGTCACACCTGATGCCCATACTTCAGGAGCATCGATAGGCGTCGTTAATTTAAGACCTTCCAATGGTTGTCGATCTCCTTCGATCGCTATTTGTTTTATAATATCAAATGCTGTTTTATCACTCTGACGTGCCGTTTCAATCAACGACATAAAATCCGAAAATGGAAGGTCTACTGCTTGGTTTTCGTTTATTACTATTGCAAGTTGTTTTTCATTTCCTTTTAAATAACGAATAATTCTCATAGTTTATTTTCCTCCTAAAGACAAATGGTCATATCTTATATTTTTTGAAATTCATAACCAAGCTCATGTGATATTTTACCGCTGCATTCCTTTAAAATGCTTACATAATAGTCAAGTGTTTCTTGATTCTTTTTCGATGCAGGCATAGATATACTTACAGCAGCAATGACATTGCCTGAATAATTCTTAATTGGTACAGCTAGACAAAAAATGCCTGGTTCATTTTCTTCATTATCGATTGAATAACCAGCAGAACGGACTTTTACTATTTCCTCTAAAAATTGTTCTTTAGAGCTTATAGATTTTTCTGTTGGCTTTGTAAAATGATAACCATCTAAGAGCAAGTTAAGTTCACTATCCGTTTTTGTTGCGACAAGTGTCTTTCCTACTGCACTCGTATGGATCGGAACACGTCGGCCAATGCGTGAATACAACACGGTTACCCCGCTGCCTTCCACTTTATCGACATATACGCCTTCTTTTCCGTCTAATATAACCAAGTGTATCGTTAAATTTGTTGTTGCTGAAAGCCATTCAAGATGTTTCCTTGCAACATTTCGTAAATCAAGATGTCCTATAACCATACTCCCGCGCTCAAGCAGTTTCAAACCAAGTGAGTATTTTCCATTTTCCTCATTTTGCGAAATATAATGCTGCTGTTGAAGGGTTTTTAATAGCGAATGAACAGTACTTTTATGCAAGTTCATTCGTTTGCTAATTTCAGTTATCGGTAATTCTCTTTCACGCTCGTCAAATAAATCCAGTATTTTTAATGCACGCTCCACTGATTGGATGATAGGCATTGTTCCTCACTCCTCTAACTTTCATTTTTCTTATTATATCGGATTTATGACGAGCATTCCTTACTTATTAACTATGTTTGTTTCCTGAACTAATAAATCTTTTTCATAGTCAAGTATCGCATCTTCAACAATAGCGATTGGAACAACGCCGTTAGCCGCATCTGTATGCCCATACATCCGATTACTGGCAGCAACCAATTTTTGACGAATTTTCATACGTTGCTTACGCTCTTCAACTAGTGATTGTCTTTCTTCTTTTAATTGACTTGAAAACTCATGCACAATGTTTCCTAATAGAAGTTGAGAGCAATCAATAAAATCAATACGACGGCTGCGAAGCTGAAGGTGAACAATATCACCTGTTTGGAGGAAGCCAATGCCTCCACCTTCATATGCTTCTGGAGTCATATGTCCGATAGCAGCACCATATGTAACACCTGAATAGCGGCCATCGCTTATGATTGTCGCAAGCTTTTTCATGATACAGTTCGCATTAATGTGTTGCATAGGTGTAAACATTTCCGGCATGCCGAATGCGACAGGGCCCTGCCCAGCTATTATAACGGCAATTTTCATCGTGCCTTTTTCTGCCATTTCGTCAAACAATTCATTATAAGTTGCATCTTTAAGACGGTTCCACTCAAGTTCATTATTGAATTTAAGTGTTGCAAGCAAAAGATCATGTGGGAAAAGTTTTTGTCCTTTTATTGTAGTAAGCAAACTTGAATCAAGCAGGGATTTATTTGCATCATCTTCATTTTCGTAATAAAGAGTAAATGCCAATTTATCATCAAACTGATCAAGCTGTGGAGTCGGCATACCACTAATTTTCACAACTGCACTTTCAAAGAAATTCCCTTTTAACACATCTACTCCGCTGAAACTGCGGCGAGGAGTTGATAAAATCACTTTATTGTCTTTTACATTGACTGCCTTTAGGCTGCGCGTAATTTCTAGACGTTCTCTCCACGTCTTTCCGGCTACTGTTGGTACATCTTGATCCATTGGCACACCATTTTCAATAAGCTCATAAAATAGTGTTTCCATACCGCGGCTTGTGCCACTGCAGCACTGCATTGCAAGTGAATAAATGTCACGTCCTTCTGTTAAGCTATAGTCAAATAAATCTGGAATCGGATGTGAATGATGAATGTTGTCAAGGTCCCATAAACTAAATTTGTAACCTCCATAAAGCATTGCAGAGACGATATGCATCATTAAATTCGTCGAGCCGCCTGACGCGCTGTGTATCCGGATTGCATTTTTTATATTTGCAGCGACTATATTTGAAACACCATATCTTTCTTTATTGATCATTCCTGCAAAACTGTCTAGTACAGCATTAATTTGACGTTGTGATGGTGGATCTGTTAATAGTTCGACTGCCGGATGTACGAGTCCCATACCAGCTACTAAATGACGTGAACTGTTTCCAGTTCCATTAAAGGCACATACCCCGCCTTGTCCGTCACATGTTGCAACAGCAAGCCTCATTTCGAAATATTTATGCTGTTCTTTTGTCAATATTCCCCTTTCATATGCACGTTCGAACACCCCTTGAAATGCAGTATTTGATGAGCATTGTAATATATAAGCCATTGTGTCGCGTAAATCAAAGGCCACATCTTGTGCACCTTCAAATTCTGCCTTTTTCGCCAGTGCTTCTAATTCATCGATCACATCATCTGGGATCGTGCCCCCCTCTAATACATGAGCAGGTGCGAATGTTGCGAAAAATGGCGCTTCACCTCGGTTGCGTCGTACACGATCCACATGGGCAAGTGCGCTTACAACACCGAGTGGCTGTTTATCACATCCTTGAATGACGAATGCTCCGTGATAACTGTGTGCTTCAAGCTGGTTGACCACCATTTGTGCAACTGCATTTCGACTTTGAAGGGAGTAACTCATTCCTTGATTACTTTGGGCTGTACCATCACACATTACTGGTGTCGAGAAGTAAAATGGTACACCGCCGTTTTGCCAGATTCGGATAGCTGCTCGAGCTGATGTTTGATAATCCATAATGTGTGCTGGATGATCAGAAGAACCACCTATTATTGCAATGCGCGGTGCATTTCGTTCTAGACGCATATAAATCTCTTCTAGCGTCCAGTCCGGTTTACCACCTTCATATGTAGAGCCAAGCGTCAGTTTCGCACGGTCCAGTAACCCTGCAACTGTAATCGGTTCATTTGCCTTTCCTTGTACGTTATCTCGATAAGGATTTACCTCATTTTCAATAAGAGGATATAAGTGAGCCATCAAAACACTCCTTTTCATCTTTCAATACAATCTAATTATCTATTAAAGACATGAATGTCTATTAATCTAGTACTAATTCTTCAAGTTCTGTTAAAATTTCTAAATTACTATTTTTTCTTGCCTCTTCAATCATACTTTCAGAAATCCAAATTTCGTCGATTTCGAGTGTATTTTTGATCCTTACTACCCTTACTTTATTAAGGTCAAATGCATTACACGTTTTAATCGCCGCTTTTACAGCCAACTCCTGTGTGTCTAGACACATTGGGAGTTTTATCACATCTATCACAGTACTAGTGAGGGCATTGGCATACCCTTTTTCCCACTTAATTTCATTCATTACTGCTTTTGTCGTCATATCTGCCATTCCAATTCCGTTTGCGTTTCCATGGGTTTTCTCGGTTAGTCCAAGGACTACAGTTCTCGTTACCTCAGGACCTCCAGATGCATATGGTGTAGCAAAATTTCCGGTTATGTTTGGGTCCATACCATCTCCGGAAATATCTTTTCCAATCTCATTCACTATCAAAACATCCATCTTATCGAAATGAATCTTGGGCATTAATGACTTCGCTTCAATCAATAGTTGTGGCTCTACCTTTTCCAAATCCTCGGCAGGTACAGCAATGATTTTTGCAGGCTGATCATAAGCATTCTCGATCGTTCCAAGTCCAAAAATAATTCGAGCTTTTGCAAGGGAAATTTTCGCCATCTCAGGCACATGTTCTGCCATGTACTTAAAGCTAAAGGCATGTGCTGCTTCAGCACCTTTTTGCTTTCCTAATCCAATCGTAATCATTTTCATAAGTCCGCTTTCAACTGGTCCGCGAAATGCAGTATGGGGCTTTATCCGATTAATGACGATAATTTTATCTGATTCATAAGCAATTTTATCCATATATACAGGGAGACCATTAGGTAGTACACCCAATTTTTCAACTTCCATCGAAGACCTTATAGGCGCTCCAACTGCTTCTTCGGTAACCCCGAGTTGATGCAGCACGTCGATCTGCCCTTCTGCTGTGGCACCGCCATGGCTGCCCATGGCTGGTACGATAAATGGTTTGCCGCCAGCTTTTTTGACCGCTGCTGCTGTTTCTCTTACAAGGATAGGTAAATCTGCTACCCCTCTGCTTCCTACAGCAATTGCCACACGGTCATTATCCGATATTCTTGATAAGACTCCCGCTTCTTTTATCGCTTTTTGCACCTCGCCCGCAACATCTGCGAGCTGAGGTGCATAGAATTTTTGCCGAACTTTGACCATTTTAGGTAATTGGACCTCTCGTAAAAGTTCCGAAATAATATCCAATTTCACTCCTCCTTACTACAAATGCTGGATTAATTCCCACGCACTTTTTCAACTTCGGACATCATCTCTTCTACAAGATCAGATCCAAATTTTTTAGCAAATTCATCTGTTACTGGTTGAATGACTTCTTTCATTTTTTCAGCTTCTTCAGGTGATACTTCGTTGATTTTCATTCCTTCTTCTTCTAAAATCTTTAGTGCTTTCTCATTTTCTTCTTGATTAAGTGCCCGTTGGTATTCGCCTGCCTCTTGTGCTGCCTCACTCATAATTTTTTGTTCTTCTTCTGATAAGCTATCCCAGAACTTTTTACTTACAAGAAAGACAAAGGGTGTATACACATGCTTTGTAAGACTTAAGTAATCTTGAACTTCACTGTACTTTTGTGTTTTTATTGTTGCGAGCGGGTTTTCTTGTCCGTCAACAGTACCTGATTCTAATGCTGTAAATACTTCAGAAAAAGCCATTGGAGAAGGATTAGCACCTAATTTTGAAAATGCTTCTAAGTGAACTTCATTTTGCATTGTACGAATTTTGAGCCCTTTGAAATCTTCAGCTGTATTAACTGGATGTTTACTATTTGTTAAGTTTCGGAAGCCATTTTCCCAGTATCCAAGTCCTACTAAATCATGCTCAGGCAATTTATCCAAAAGCTTTTGCCCTACTGCACCATCTAAAACAGAGTAAGCTTCTTTTTCAGTATTGAAAACAAATGGAAAATCGTAAATGCCAAATTCCTTAATCATTCCCACTAATGGGGAAGTTGAGGGTACTGTAACTTCCTGTAAACCACCTTGGAGAGCTTCTGTCATTTTAAGATCATCACCAAGAGTTGCGTCAAAAAAGTTTTGCACTTTCATTTTCCCACCACTTTTTTCCTCAAGTAGTTCTTTAAATTTCACCATACCTTGTCCTTGAGGATGTGATTCACTATTACCGATTCCTGCTTTAATTGTTCTTTCTTGAATACCATCAGCTGACGTTGCAGCGCTTTCATTTTGAGTTCCACCGCTACAAGCGCTTAAAAGTAAAACTCCAGGAAGAATTACTCCCGCCGCAAAACGTTTTAGCCATATTTTCATTAGATTTCCTCCTAAAAGATATTAATCTAGCATTTTAAACTTAGTTTACGTTTCATTCCTTTTATGAAGTAAACCAACCAAGAGGAACTAACACTAAGGAAGGGAACAGAATTAACAAGATCAAAATGATTACTTCAACGAGTAAAAATGGCCATATGCCTTTCATGATATCTTCCATACTGATTTTACTAATACCACACATGACATTTAAGACGGTTCCGACAGGTGGTGTAAGTAGACCGATTGCGTTATTTAAGATAAAAAGAACACCAAAGTATACAGGGTCAATTCCAGCAGCTTCTACTAATGGCATTAAAACAGGAGTTAAAATTAAAATAGTCGGTGTCATATCCATTGCTGTTCCAATTATGATGACCAGCAAGTTTATCATTATTAATAGAAGTAACGGGTGATCCAAAAATGGCTCTAGCAAGCCAATGACTGCTGTAGGTAAATTAGCTACTGTAATCAGCCAAGATGAAACTAGTGCTGCAGCAACTAAGAACATGACAACACTTGTCATCTTTCCTGCATGTACTAATGCATCGAACAGTTCACTTACTTTCATTTCACGATAGATTACTAGACCTACGAATAATGCGTAGACCGCAGCAACTACTGCAGCTTCTGTCGGTGTAAATAAGCCAAATTTCAATCCTCCGATAATAATGACAGGAAGAAAAAGGGCCCAAACTCCTTGTCGAAGCGAACGAATAACTTCTTTTGCTGATGCACGTGGTTGAACTGCAACTTTATCTTTTCGTGCAATAATTGCCCAAGTAATTGTCAATCCAACTGCTAGTAAAATACCTGGTACTATCCCTGCCATAAATAGCTTTGTAATCGAAACACCACTTGCTACACCAAAAATGATAAATCCAATACTTGGCGGTATAATTGGAGCAATAATACCTCCTGAAGCAATTAGTCCGCTTGAAACATTTTTATCGTAACCAGATTTCACCATCATCGGAATTAGTATAGCACCAAGAGCAGCCGTATCAGCTACCGCTGATCCAGATAAACTTGCAAATAAGACAGCTGCAATGATTGCTACATAACCAAGGCCTCCCCTGATATGCCCGACCATTGTCATAGCCATTTCGACGATACGTCTTGACAAGCCCCCCCGATTCATTGCTTCTCCTGCCAACATAAAGAACGGAATTGCCATCAGAGGAAAATTATCAGCACCACTGATTAAGTTCTGCGCGATGATCTGGCTATCGAAGATACCGAGAAAATACATTAAGACTACACTACTGACAAGTAAGGCGAAAGCAATAGGAATCCCAAGTCCCATGGCCCCGAGTAAAGATCCGACAAATACACCAATCATCCGTGCTTCTCCTCCTTCTTATCTATATAATCTTCTGAGATAAATGCATCACCATGGAGGGAAATTAACTCTTCTGATTCACTTATCATGACTAATTCTTCATTTTTTATCTTGTTAAAAATGATTTTATATAAGTTGTTGATAATGATTAAACCCATTGAAACGCTTACAAGAATGCCTGTACCATATACAAATGCTAAAGGCATTCCAGTAGCAGGAGCTTTACTATCAATGTTAATTAATGTCATCTTCCAGCTGCCATCCAAGATCAGTAAAAGGACGAATAACATCATCAAATCACCTATTATAAGGACAATTTTTTTCCCCTTAATTGGAAGTCGTTTGATCACCATGTCAACACCTAAGTGTTCTTTGTTTTTAAATGCGCCAATAGCACCTAAGAATGTTAACCAAATAAAGAGATAGCGTGACATTTCTTCTGACCAAGTAATCCCTGAATTAAAGAAATATCGAAGAACAACATTACCAAAAACAAGAATGACCATTATTCCTAAGGCAGAAGCCATTATGATGTTTAGCGTTTTTTCTAAAAATTTAGAAATTTTATCCATCTTTTGTCTCTCCTTCCCAACTAAAGCTAGATTCTTTATTCTGCTTTAATTTTTTCGACGAGTTCTTCTGCCCATTCATTTTCCGCAAAAATATCATCATATACAGGTTGACTTGCTTTTAACATATCTTCTGAAAAACTCTTGTCAGGAGTAGTAAATTTAATACCATTATCTTGAAGGAACTTTTTATCTTCTTCATAACCTTTTTCTAATAAATCGAATTCATAGGCTGCTGCCTCTTTTGCTGCTTTTTTAATAATTTGCTGCTGCTCCTCCGTCAAACTATTAAAAAATTTGGTATTAACGATATAAATATTAGGGCTAAACATATGTTTTGATTCTAGTACGTCACTTTGAATTTCGTAGAATCCTGAATTCCTTACAGTTGCAATTGGGTTATCCTGCCCATCGACAACTTTTTGTTCCAGTGCAGTAAATATTTCTGAAATCGGCAATGGACTTACATTTGTTCCAAGTGCTTCACCTAATTTTATGTAATTTGGAATGTTTGGCATTCTGAGTCGTAATCCTTTAAAATCTTCCATACTCTCAATCGTTCTGTTACTTGAAACCATTCTAAATCCATTCGCACTCCAAGCTAATGGTGTTACCCCATGTTTAGGTTCCAACTCTGCTGTTATTTCTTCACCAATAGGACCATTTAAAACTTTTTTTACATGTTCAAAATCTCTAAATAAGAATGGCCATTCAGGAACACCCATCTTCGGTATATCCGCCTGCATGATTAAACCTGGAATACCCATTTCTATTGTTCCATTTCTGACACCATCGTAAAATTCTTTTTCTGCTCCCAAAGTACTGTTCGCATAAATCTGTACTTCTAATTCTCCATTGCTTTCCTCTTCAACTATTTTTTTGAATTTTTCCTTTAGTGCAATGTTTTGGGGATGATTATCAGCAAAATAGTGTGCAACCTTGATTGTTTTCTTTTCAACCCCAGATCCACTCGTTTTGGTCCCCTCACTACTACACCCTGCAAGAAGAACAGCCCCCGCAAGAGTTATACTTGCAGCAAATCCAAACATTTTCCTTTTTTTCATGAAAAAACCTCCCTTTTTTGTTTGTAAGCGTTATCATTGTAAGTATAAAAAAACTTCTTCTATCGTCACCATAATAAAAAACACTCATTGTTTTATAATATAAAACTCTGTTTTTAAAAATAAGAATAAAAGATTCCTATTAAAAAATTTTGAATGATGTGTTTTCATTGGTGTCAATTACTCTAGAAGAAGTTGTTTTATAATGTAAAACTCTGTTTACGAATTTCTTAAGTTGATTATAATCTGCGGTTTTTATCTTTGTCAATTTATTTTTTAATCTTTTTACAATTCAAAAAATAATTTTTCATATATCAGTAAATGTCTTTTTTTAAGTTGCAACTTCTATTGGATTTGCGCCTGATTAAGTTATATTCATTCAAAAACCTCATCTTTTAAAAAGAATTTTTATTGATTTTTTAATATAAAAAAATATTGTGTTTATTTCTATATAATCGTTTTTCTTTTTAAATTGACTTCACCATTTTAAAAATAACTACTTAACATTAAATTATCTAGTTCTTACAGATAATCAACAAGAGAAATCCATTTCCATCGTATACTTTATTTAACTAACTTATATGAATAAATTATCAATCTACAATAAATCACTCTAAAAATTTTAGTATAGTTTCTGCGAATCCTTTTAGATAAGCTGAGATAATTGTTATACGGTCAAGCCACAATAATAATTTTTTGAAAAATAAAGGACCTACCAATACAGTTGGTTTTCAAATGTGTTGATTTGACCCTTTAGCCGCCCATGCAGCGCAAAAATCAGCGCTGCACCACAGAGAATGAAAATGGTCTAGAACCGTCAATACTGATTCTACGGCTGGGAGAGGAAGGTCGATAAACTATGGTGCGTTAGAGCCCACCCTTTAGTCTGACTCCTTCGACCACGGTGCACCACTGACTGTTGCTCCCTTGCGGAAGCACTCATAGTAGATTAATCCCTGTTCTGGTTGTTGCACCAGCCTCCACTAATATGTCGTAGAGAGGAAAATTAAAATGGATGTAATCATTGAACGAGCATGTGGGATGGACGTTCATAAAGACTCTATCACCGCATGTATTCTTACACCAGAAGGAAAGGAGATTCAAACTTTTTCAACGAAAACCGTGTTTTTGTTAAAACTATTAGACTGGATTAAGGAACACAATTGTTCTCATGTTGCCATGGAAAGCACCAGCGTATACTGGAAGCCAATTGTGAATTTACTAGAAAGTGAGGGAATTGAATTTTTAGTAGTCAATGCACAACACATTAAAGCTGTTCCTGGACGGAAAACTGATGTAAATGATGCTGAGTGGATTGCGAAGCTTCTTCGTCATGGATTAATAAAAGCTAGCTATATTCCCAATCGAGATCAAAGAGAATTACGAGAATTAGTTCGATACCGTAGAAGTATCATTCAAGAACGGGCGAGACAACAAAATCGAATCCAAAAAGTGTTAGAAGGTGCTAACATTAAACTGGGTTCAGTTGTGTCACAAATTAAGGGTGTTTCCGCTATGGAGATGCTTCGTGCGATTGCTGATGGAGAAGATGATCCCGTAAAGCTCGCAAGCTTCGCTCGCAGAACATTGAAAAAGAAAAAAGAGGAACTAGAGTTAGCATTAAGAGGCTACATTAGCCCTCATCAGCGAATGATGCTTAAAACAATTATCACTCACATTGATTTTCTTACAGATCAAATCGAGAAGCTTGATAATGAAATTGCAGAAAGAATGAGTTCTTATCAAGATGACGTTGAACGTTTAGATTCAATTCCAGGTGTCGCTACCCGTATGGCAGAACAGATTCTAGCTGAGATTGGAACTGATGTTAAAAATCAATTTCCAAGCGCTGCTCATATGTGTTCTTGGGCAGGGTTAGTTCCAGGACAAAACGAAAGTGCTGGTAAAAGAAAATCTTCCAAAACTAAGAAAGGGAATAAATATTTAAAATCAGCCTTACAAGAAGCAGCTCACTCAGTAAGAGGATCTAAAAACTACCTTGGGGCATTGTATCGACGTACAGCTGCCCGCAAGGGTACAAAACGCGCTGCTATTGTTGTCTCTCATGCCATATTGCGAATATGTTACTATCTTTTAACACGAAAAGAAATGTATGTAGACTTAGGTGAAGACTACTTTGATAAACAAAGAGCACAATCAATTGTACGTCATTCGCTTCGACGACTTGAAAGCTTAGGCTACACCGTTTCGCTGACAGAAACAGAAGCATCCTGATCCAGTCTAAAGATTAGCTTTTTAATTGCCTATGAATCAGGCGCTCTCCTTTTTTTAAAAATGAATGAGCTGCGTCTTCTTTAGTATTGCCTTCTTTTCTTCCTTACATAATTTAATTTTCATAGTAGTTATATTAATTTTTGTTGTTAATTATTATTTTCTAAATATGTTAATGTTGCGACACCTAATGTATTAGCTGCAATTAACATCCCTTTTTCATCGATATTAAATTTTGGGTGATGAACTTCTTAGATAAACCTCATTTTTCTATATAGGTTGAAATTCTTAATGATATTTTTGATAACAGTACGTTCTATTCTTGATATTTTTATTACCTTACCCTCTCAAACCCTAGTTTAAATAATATAGTTGTTTTGCCTTGTACTTAATACTATCCAAGTACACCCAACACAAGATATACAGAATGTTGGTTCAGTTTTAAATTGCCACCTAACGTTGTGATAAAGCCAACAAGTTTGTTTTCTTTCCAGATATAGTTCTTTTTATTATGTTCTTTGTTGTTCGGTAGTTGTATTTCTTTCATCAGGTTCATACAGCAAAAAGCCAGACTCGCCAATTTTATTACTTAACACAATAATGTTTTCTGCATCATTTACTTCCATCTGTCTAATTATTATTGGCATTTCCCCATTTGTTCTTCAGATTTCACCATATTTTTTATGTAATATTATCAAAATATATAATTTCGTTTAAATCATACTCATTATCTAAAATACAGTCGTTGAGCAGGAGTTCGTTTCTACTATCCGCAAAACGCAGTTTGAATTTAGGTTTCCATTGATTAATATTCCCCTATAATCTAATTTTCGTTTCATCAGGTCCCCTGCTTATTGGGACTGCATATGATGGAATGGTACATTTCAATAGTTAGTGAATTAAGCACTTAAGAGTATTTAAGAATAATAGATTTTAGGTGTTTAAACATATCAAACAAATAAGGTGATAATGTGGGGAAAAAAAGAGACAAGAAAAGCAAGAAAAAAAAGTGTGTCATTGGCCCTTTAAATGCCGAAAAGCGTAATGATAAGGCATTCAAGGTTCGATATAAAGCAGCACAATATCAGATGGAGGCTCCCCTTTTAGATCATCAATGTAATGGTGATGAATATTTGTTTCCTAACAAAATTGGAAACTTTTCAAAAGGTTTACCTCATAATTCACTCGGGGAAGTGGACATTAATTCCTATAATATCTTTATTAAAGCTATGAACTCTGGTAAATTGTCCGATTATAATTCCATACCAATGGGAGGTGTTGTAAAGCTTGCGAATCCACAAGCAGCTTATGTATTTGATCTTTTCGGAGCTGATTGTCATAAAATGAGTCTAGCTGTACCACCCGCATTTAATAGTGCGTGGGCGGCAGGTGAAATGGCAGAAATTTACTGGCAGGCCCTCACTCGTGATGTACCATTATCAGAATATAATACGAACCCTCTCACGATAGCGGCGGCAACTGAAATTTCTGGACTATCAGATTTTCGTGGACCAAAAGTGAGTGGAGCCGTTACGACAGAGACTTTGTTCCGCGGGGATACACCCGGTGACCTCGTAGGACCATATATCTCGCAATTTCTTTGGATGGACATTCCTTTTGGAGCAGGAACAATTACTCAGCAATATCGTACTACAGCAGCTAGATCCGATCACATGACCTCCTATGATGAATGGTTGAACATTCAGAATGGAGAACTTCCTGTTGCTCAGAAATTAGATCCTAAATCTTATTATATTCGTAATGGCCGCGATTTATCTGAATATGTTCATCAAGACTTCACCTACCAAGCTCCTCTTTCTGCTTGTTTAATTCTACTTGGATTTGGAAAAGGAGCAATTGATCAATCGAATCCGTACCTGAATTCAACAACTGAGGGAGGATTTGTCACCTTTGGTGCAGCTCATATTCTAGATTTAGTTACTAAGGTAACTCGTGTTGCACTAGAGGCTGCTTGGTTTCAAAAATTCTTAATTCATCGGAGACTTCGACCAGAAGAATTTGGTGGGCGCGTCCATAATCATTTAATAGGAAAAGCTTGTTATCCCATTCATAAAGAACTATTGGATTCTCAGGTTGTTTATAAAGTTTTCAATGAGTTTGGAACTTATTTGCTACCAATGGCGTATCCGGAAGGTTGCCCTACTCATCCTGCCTATCCTGCGGGGCACGCTTGTATTGCTGGAGCAGGGGTTACGGTTCTTAAAGCATTTTTTAATGAATCATTCGTCATTCCAAATCCAGTAGCAGTAATTTCTGATGGATCTTCTTTAACTCCTTATGTAGGAACTCCTTTGACAATAGGCGGAGAATTAAATAAACTTGCATCTAATATAGCACTAGGTAGAGATACTGCTGGTGTCCATTGGCGTTCTGATGGAATTGAGGGCTTAAAATTAGGGGAAGCAGTCGCAATAGAGATTCTTAGGGACTATAGAAAAACCTACAATGAAAGCTTTAGTGGATTTTCTCTGACCAAATTTGACGGAACTACAATTAATATTAAATAACAAAATAATGATAATTTGTCTTTGAGCCAAAATCGACACATTTTTCATCCATTCATGATTTTCAAAATGTATAAAATCTATCTCATTTTAACGGACAGATCGACTAGTCAATTGAATACTTCTGGGTATGACATTTATGGATGTGATCCTAAAAGCAGTGAGATTTCACTTGCGAAATACACTGCTTTTTTATTTGTTTTTATATATGCTATTTTTTATATAGGTACCTCAAAAGAGAATGGCTTACTAATATTTAGCAGGTTTTTTCTCGGTTTTTATTCTCTTAAGATGAGATGTCAAATAATAATACCTATAGTTTTGAAAACTCCCCAACTAACTCACCAAAGCGTTTTAAGGAATTTTCAATTGGGAATGGTGTTGTCAAGTCAACACCTGTCTTTTTTAATAACTCAAGGGGATAATCTGAACTACCGCTTTTTAAAAATTCTATATAGGTATTCAGTGTATTCTGATCTCCCTCAAGTATTTTCGTTGCTAAATGGATCGCCGAAGCAAATCCAGTTGCATATTTATAAACATAAAATGGTCGATAAAAATGAGGGATTCTAGACCATCCATATTTTACTTCATCATCTAAAACAATTTCGGTCCCATTGTATTCTTTGAACAATGTTTCATAAATTTGATTGAAGATCTCTACATTTAACGGCAGACCTTTTTCTGCCATTTCATGTGTTTGCATTTCAAACTCTGCAAACATGACTTGAGTAAAAAATGTACCTTTATATTGATCAATGAAGTGATTAAGTAAATGTTGTCGAACTTTCTGATCTGTTTCATTTGTTAATAAATAGTTTATTAAAAGGACTTCATTCACGGTTGAAGCAACCTCAGCAACAAAGATACTATATCGTGCAGTTATTTGCGGCTGGTGCTGTGAACTAAGCTTACTATGAACACCATGACCACATTCATGTACAAGAGTAAATAGACTGTCTAAATCATCTTGATGATTTAATAGTATAAACGGATGTACACCATAAATGCCAAGATTGTATGCGCCTGAACGTTTGCCAGGTGTTTCTCTAACATCTATATATCGTGACTCTTTAAATTCTTTTAAGATCTTGATATATTCCTCACCTAAAGGTGATAAGGCCTTATACATAATCCTATACGCCTCATCAAAAGGAATATCTTTCATTACTCCATTAACGAGAGGAACACTCATATCATATTGATGAAGCTCGTTTACTTTCAACTTTTCCTTGCGAATTCGAGTATACTCATGAAGTGAAGTAAGATTGTTTTTAGTTGTTGTGATGAGATTCTCATATACCTCTTTTGGTACTTTGTCACCAAATAAAGCTTTTTCTAAAGCTGAAGGATATTTACGAATTTTTGCCAATGTAACATTATTTTTTATTGCAGTTGAAAGTGTTGAAGCAATCGAATTTTTTAATTGCACATATGGCTGATAATAAGCTTTATAAGCTTCTTTTCGCTTTTTTCGGTCTTCATCCTCAATTAATTTTGCATACATTCCCCTTGTAAGCTCAACATTTTCTCCGTTCTTATTCGTTATGACTCCAAATTTAATATCGGCATTATTTATCATACCGAATATATAACCTGGTGATGATAAAGCCTCCCCTAGTTGTGATAGAACCTCTTCTTGTTCTTTGCTTAATACATGGTCCTTATAACGAAACGATTCCATTAAATCATCTTCAAAATATATTAACCGTTGATCAGAAGCTATGTATTGTTTTAATTTAGCTTCATCTAAACTTAATAAGAACGGCATAAAAAAAGACGTTGAAGCGCTAACATTCACATTAAGGCGCTTTGCTCTTTCTAACAATGCTTGTGAATTCGTGTCTCTCGTATCTTCGTCCACTTTTAGCATTGCGTAAGCATACATTTTGTTTAAAAGAAAAGACAATTCTTCTTTTTGTTTTAAGTATTGATACAACGATGGTCCATCTCCAATTTGACCATCAAATTCTTTAAGATTCTCAGCCTTCTTTTCAATTACTCGATAATCTTCTTCCCATTTGCTTTGATTAGCATATAAATCTGATAAATTCCATTTTTCCTGGATTGGCACTTCAGTTCGATTTGTGTATTTTGTCATTTGAAAACTCCTTACCTAATCATGATTAAAATTAATATTTAATGATTAATAACATTATACGAATCTACCAACTAAAAAACTCTATTATAACAATAATTAAATAATTCTCTTATAAGAAGAAGAAAAAACTCTTTAACGCACTAAATCATTCAATAATATTTAAATCTTTCAACAAACTCTCTATAATAATCTTAACATGATCTTAAGGGGGAAAAGGGAAATGTCGGAACGAAAGATCATCATTAGTCAGAACATAGAAGAAACACTTTACAACAAAGTTAAATCAGTTATCCCGGATTGGACAATTGTTACAGGAAGGGAGCCATCTATATGGAAACGACATGTGGAAGATGCTGAAATTATCGTAGGTTGGAAAAAAGAAATGAAAGAAATCGTTGTTAACCAAGATGTGAATTTAAAATGGATCCAATCTTGGAGTGCAGGGATTAATTCATTTCCTCTTAATGAATTGTTAACAAAACAGATAAAGGTTACAACAGCAAATGGTGTACATGCATTTCCTATTTCAGAAACTATTTTTGCATTGATGCTTGGATTTACGAGAAAAATACATACTTATGTGAAACAACAGCAGAAACAAACATGGCATCATGCTTTTATGAACCAAGAGATTCATGGTAAAACAGTTGGTATTATTGGAGTTGGGAAAATCGGTCGTGAAACGGCAAAGATCGCAAAAGCTTTTGGAATGACAGTTCTAGGTATTCGTCACTCTGGGAAAGCAGAGGAATTTGTCGATGAAATGTATCCAATATCTGCATTACATTCTGTTCTGCCACGATGCGACTTCGTTATTCTTGCCTTGCCGTTAACAGAAAAAACAAAAGGTCTTTTTGGAAAACAGGAATTTCAATCAATGAAGTCATCGGCATTTTTTATTAATATCGGTCGTGGACCGATTGTTGTTGAAAATGAATTAATTGAAGCTCTTGAGAATAACAAAATTGCCGGAGCAGGTTTAGATGTTTTTGAAATTGAGCCACTTCCCGAGAATAGCCCTCTTTGGCATATGGAAAATGTCATTATTACACCACATACTTCTGGAAGTACAGAGTATTATAACAAACGTGTTATTGAAGAGATTTTTATCCCAAATCTTATAGCTTATCTCTCTGGTCACGAACTACCAATCAATTTACTTGATTTTGAAAAAGGGTATTAAGTAATTATTTTACGTTTATTTAGGATTCTTATCACGGCAATTATTAATCTACAAAATAAAAATTTAACAATTAAACTAATGATTAGTGATACCATGTCCAACCCTTATTCAAAGTAAATTAATTTCGTCTTCTTTGCAGCAATTGTCTCGATAATAGCTTGCGGTATAATGAAGGGAAAAGTTTCAAAAAAATTCCTATCGGTTTGCTATTCTGTGTCCATATATTGTAATAAAGCAAGACTAAAGGTTAGTGTATGTTCAAATGGTAAATGAATTTTAAATCTCTATCGAAAAGGCTATATATTGTATTTCAAATACCCTTTCGATACAAAATATCTATGAAATATATATAAAAGTAGCCGATTTTTTTCTTCTTATGATTAATACACCTCCTGTTATAGTTTGATATTTTTTAAAAATGCTATGTATAAAGATCATTCAATGATTGTCCAAATCAAAAAGGGCTAGGAAAAGTTTATTTTTCCTAGCCCTTTTACTGAAAATCGTATGAAGTTTCCTGACTACTTTTTTGGCTTATTTGGATTGGATAAGCGAATATATGTTATTTATGCACTACTTGATTTTATCCCTAAATAAGCACGAATAACATGTGGATTTTGACTAATTTCTTCTGCACTGCCATTTAAGATCATACGTCCTTGGTCAATAACGTATACTCGATTTGCTATTTTTAAAGCTGCCTTAACATTTTGTTCAACTAAGATTACCATTGTTCCAAGCTCTTGTTTTATGACAGTTAATATTTCAAGTATTTCACTAACAATTTTGGGCGCGAGTCCCATTGATGGCTCATCTAATAAGATAATTTTCGGATCTGACATAAGTCCTCTACCGATAGCGAGCATTTGTTGTTCACCACCACTTAAATTTCCGCCTAAGTTATTGATATGTTTTTTTAAGCCAGGAAGCATGGAAAAAATCTTCTCGAGTTTTTCTTCGATTTGATGTTTTTCACGATAATAAGTGGAATACATGCCAAGCAGTAGATTTTCCTTCACTGTTAGATTGGAGAAAATTTGTCTTCCCTCCGGTACAAGCGATAATCCTTTTTTAATTACTTTATAAGCGGGTAATCCGCTAATTAATACATCATCTAGAAATACTTTTCCGCTTGTTGGAGAAATTAGTCCTGATAATGTGTTTAATAATGTTGATTTTCCTGCTCCATTCGCACCGATTACTGAGATGATTTCACCAGAATTCACATGCATATCAATATTATGCAGAATGTCAATTTTTCCAATCTTTGTACTAATTCCTTCGACCTTTAACATTAGACGACCTCCTCACCTAAATAAGCACGAATAACCTTGTCATTTTGTTGAATGTCATCAGGAGTCCCCTCTGCTATCTTTTTTCCAAAATCAATCACAACAATTCGATCTGCGACTTTCATAACAGTCGCCATCTTATGTTCAACAAAAAGGAAAGAGACTCCTTCCCCCTTTAACCGTAAAATATGATCAGACATCCTATTTGTTTCAGCGTCGTTTAAACCAGCCATTGGTTCATCTAGCAAAACTAGTGAAGGATTGCAGACAATGGCTCTAGCAAATTCGACTTGTTTTTGCAAGCCATATGATAAATTACCTGCTCTTTCATACATCACATTATCCAAGTTAACTTTTTTCAATACATCATGTGCTAATTCAAAAGCCAGCTTTTCGTCTTTTTTAACCACTGGAAGTCGAAACCCGGCAGTATACACATTCGTTTTTAATTTAACATGTGTTCCAACCATTATGTTTTCTAAAACTGTTAAGTTATCGAAAATCTGCAAGTTTTGAAATGTCCTAGCAATCCCTAGTGGTAATAAGTCAGGGATTTTTTTCCCCGTAAGCCGATTTCCTCGATATAAAACTTGCCCTGATGTGGGTGAAATAAAACTTGAAATCATATTGAATAATGTTGTTTTCCCTGCACCGTTCGGACCAATAACAGCAACAATCTCGCCTTCACCTACATGAAAACTAACATCGTTCACTGCAGTTACACCGCCAAATTGTTTGGTAATATGTTGAACCTCTAATAAGCTATCCATCTCATACTCCTTTCTCTGAAAACAGTTTTTGTTTACTGGTTTCATTTTTCGGGGTATGAGTTAGCTTTTTAAACCGCAATTTAGAAATTGGATGAATCAATCCTTTTGGCATAAAAATCATCACTATGACAATAATTGCCCCATATACAACGATTTCGATTTCACCGCTGATATTTAAATAGTTATGCCCAACAAATCGTATTAACTCATTTAATGCCATCATGACTGCAGTACCAATCATCGCTCCCCAAATTGAATGAACACCTCCAACCATAACCATAATTAAAAGTAAGATTGAAAAGTTAATATAAAAAGTAGGAGGTGCTATAAATGAAATAAAGTGTGCATATAAACTTCCGGCTAACGAGGCAAACACTGCGCTCAATGCAAAAATCGCCACTTTGTATTTCGAAACATTTGCACCCAAGGTCTCTGTCGCAACTTCACTATCATGGATACTACGTAATATTCTCCCGATGTGAGAACGAACGATGTTGCTAGAAAAAACAATGACAAGTGATACGATAAACCAAACAAAGTAATAGAATAACACTTGACTTTCTAACGAAAGCCCAAATATTGATAATGGGGGAATGCCTCCTAAACCAGATGCACCGCCTGTATAATCACTCAAACCAAGTAAAAGAATATAAATAATGATATTGATCGCCATAGTGGCTAATGCTAAGTAAGAACCCTTAAGCTTCATGACAGGAATTGCAATTAAAAAGGCAGAAATGAACGTAATGATCATTCCAATCAAGATTGCAAGCCATGGTGAAAAGCTATATTTCACGGTAAGTACTCCGGAAATATACGCACCTATGGCAAAAAAAGCTGCATGACCAAGAGATATTTGTCCTGCATATCCAACAAGTAGACTTAGTCCAATCGTTATTATGCTATAGATCCCAATTAATATTAGAATCGTAAAGATATAAGGAGAACTAATTATAAAAGGCATGACTAAAACCATTCCTAATAAAGCTGCAATTGGTTTTTTTCTGCTTCCGTAGAGTAATACGTCTAATTTTTTCATCAAAAAACCTCCTTTATACTCTTTCACCGGAAGCACGTGAAAACAGCCCTGCTGGTCTAACAAAAAGCAACATCAATAATAAAGCAAACGTAATCGCGTCACTGTAAAATGTAGAAACAAATCCACCTGAAAATGCTTCAATGATTCCGATAAATAGCCCACCAAATACTGCCCCCGTAATACTATGCATACCACCAATAACCATTGCCACAAAGCCTTTTACACCAATTAAAAATCCCATTTCATACGTTGCATCAGTTAAAGGAGCAATTAGAATTCCAGCAATGGCTCCTAAGGCTGCTGCTAATGTAAAAGCTAGTGTTGACATCGTTTTTGTATTGATTCCCATTAATTGAGCAGCCTTTGGATTTCTTTCACTTGCTTTTAATGCAGAGCCTATAAATGTTTTATCGAAAAAGAGGTACAAACAAACAAGTAAAGCTCCTAACACAATAAATACAAAAATACTTTGTGGATTCATCACAGCACCCATAATTGAAATGGATTGTAGATCAATAATTGGAGACAATGATTTTGGATAGGACCCCCAAATGATAAGGCCCATCCCTTTAAGAAAGATAGACAACCCTAATGTGATAATGATCATCGTAATTAGCGAACTATTTCTTGCTGGGGAAATAGCAATCTTTTCTAATAGGAATCCTATTACTGAAGTAATCAGAATCGCTAGAATCATAGCAACCAGATTTGGGAGTCCAGAATTGACAAAGGTTATGCAAGATAATGCACCAATCATTGCAAATTCACCTTGTGCAAGATTAATATTTCCAGTTATGTTATAAATGGTTACAAAGCCGATCGCTAATAAGGAGTAAATACTTCCGACAGTCAATCCAGTAATTAAAAACTGCATAATTAAATCCATATTTATCCTCCTTTCCTAAATCACATAATCTTTATTCTGTATATTTCCACGTTCCATCTTCAATGCTTAGAACTGTAACTCCGTCAGCTTGCGGTCCTTCAATTGGTTTTGTTAAATCAAATTTCCCGCTAATTCCTTGATATTCTTTTAATTCATTTTGTAAGTAGTTATTGATATCACTTGAAGTAAAGTTCCCTTCTTCTACAGCTTTAATGACGAGTTGCACAGCATCATATGAATGTGCTCCAAAAAAGTCTGTTGGCTCGTTATACTCTTTTTCATAGGGATTTACATATTCTTCTACTAATGATTTGTATTCAGAGTCCTCAAGTTGTGTAACAACATTTAACTTTCCAGCAACTACGAAAATATTTTCACTATTACTTTTAACTTGATCTAAAAACCCTTGGTTTGCTGAAGCGTGACTTTGGATCATTGGAACTTCAAAACCTAATGCTTTAAAGTTACGAGCGACAATTCCTGCACCTGGTGTTCTTGACCAAACAATCACAGCTTCAGGATTTTTTTCACGAACATTTGTAAGTTGAATTGTCATATCACTTGCTGTGGCATCAAATTCTTCATGTGCTACAATTTCTATGTTCTTTTCTTTTGCTAATGGTTCAAAATGTGGCAGCCCATCAACACCAAACGCATCTTTTGCATTGACCCAAGCAACTTTTGAAATCTTATTTTCTACTAAATAATCAATCATTTTTGAAGCAACAGTAGCAGATGACGGCGGAATATTGTAAACATTTTCAATATCTGTATTAATTGGTGCTAATGTTAACAAAGGTAAGTTCGCTTTTTCAGCTTTCGGTAATATGGCATTTGTAGTACTTGCCTGTGTAGCTCCAATTATTGCGACAATTCCATCTGAGATTAATTTATCCATCGCTATAACCGCTTTTGTATCATCAGTTTCATAATCTCTCATGACTAGTTCAATTTTCTTGCCATTGATCGGTCCGGTTTCATCTAATTGTTTTTGTATCATCTTAATTGTATTCGCTTCTGTTTTCCCTAATGTAGAGGCTGGTCCTGTCTCTGCAACAATTACTCCTATTTTAATTACATCGCTATTTCCTTTCTTTTCTTGTGATTGTGCTGTTTCTTTTGAAGAACTGCTAAACATCCCACAAGCAGAAGTAAATACTAACAGAAGAATCATTAATGGCATGATCATTATTTTTTTAACGTTCATTTCAATCTCCCCTTCATCAGAAAATTTAGATGCATCATTGTTTTTCTTCTCACCCACCCTAACATTCACTATTCTTGTAATCGCTTTCAATTGTTGGTGATAAACTTTCCTTGTTGATTTCCATTTTAATGTGATTTCTCAACTAAATACATAGTCACAATATAGAAGGTTTGAACGTATTTTTCATGCACTAGGTAGGAAAAAATCCCTTTAAAACAGACAGAGCCATAAGTCTTAACTACAGACTTATGGCTCTGTTTATAGGAACTATATAACGAAAGAACTTACCTATTAACATTTATTTCCATATTAAGGTTATCTTAATGAATACTGCAGCTTAGCGCGTAATATTTCTTGTAATGCTATTTTTTTAATTTTCCCACTAGGTGTCATTGGAAGTTCATCTAAAAACACAAATCGATCCGGCACTTTGAAGTCAGCAACTCGTTCTTCAATAAACTGTCGCATTGCCTTTTCCGTTTCAACTTTATTTGGCTTTAATTTTATTGCAGCACAAGCTACCTCACCAAGAACTGTATCAGGTAACCCAACAATGGCTACTTCCAATACACTTGGATGCTTATAAAATAATTCTTCAATTTCTCGAGGATAAATATTATAACCACCCCGGATAATTAAATCTTTTTTTCTACCCACTACTCTAAAATATCCTTGCTTGTCTTTCGTTCCAAGATCACCGGTATAAAACCAGCCATCATTATCAATTGCTTCACTTGTTTTTTCAGGCATATTATAATAGCCGATAAATACCCCATTACTTCGACAAGCTATTTCTCCAACTTCTCCAGAAGCAACTTCTTCTCTATTCGCATCTACAATTTTTACTTCTGCACCAGGAACTGGTTTTCCAATTGTTTCAGATCTTAGTCGATCATCATCATCTAGTCCTGTGACAGTTAAGGTTGCAGAAGTTTCTGTTAGTCCATAGGAAACGACAATATTACAGCCCATTTTCATCCGGATTTTTTTAACAATTTCCTCAGGACAAGGTGCTGCAGCAATGATCCCAGTTTTTAAGGAAGAAAGGTCTACATCATCAAATGTAGGATGATTTAGCTCAAGTATAAACATCGTCGGTACACCATGGTGAATTGTTATTTTTTCTTGTTCAATAATTTGCAGTGCCTTACCAGCTTTAAATTCCTCCATAAAGACAATTCTACCACCCACTGCAATAGCTGATAGAATACTAGGAACCATGCCAAAAACATGAAAAGCTGGTACAGCAACGAGGAAAACATCATTTTTATTGCAATCAAGTGCAATATTCGAGATTTGAGCGGTTGAAAATACATTATGATGTGTTAACATTGCTCCCTTTGGATCGCCTGTTGTTCCAGATGTATAAAGTATAGAAAAAACATCTTCTTTTGGATTAATCAATACATTTTGAGCTACTTTATTTTTACCAAGTTCTAATAAATCCTCGAAAGACAGATTACCTTCTTTTGTGAAACGCACAGTGAAAATATGCTCAAATTCATTTTCAACCGATTTATTTACATACTGTTCGAAAACGTTGATATTCTTGTCATTATCAATTAAGAACACAGCTTTCGCTCGTGAATTTTCTAAAATATAGGAAATCTCATTGACTTGGTATCTAGTATTACATGGAACTAGGATCGCACCTATTTTAGCAAGGCTGAAATAAATCGTTACAAATTCATGCCAGTTAGGTAAACTAACCATTACTCTGTCACCTTTTCGAATATTTAGTTGTGTCAAGGCAGCTGCTAAACATTCAACATCATCTAACAATTGTTGATAGCTAATTCTTTTATATCCATCAAAAATCGCTTCTTTATTGGGATCACTCTTGGCTGAAAATTCAAGGATATTTTGGAGTGTTAATATGTTTTCCATTTTAATTGGCTCCTCTCTACAAACGCTCCCAAATTGCTGCAATTCCTTGACCGCCACCAATACAAAGTGCAGAAGCACCGTATTTCTTATTTCGTCTTCCTAGTTCATAAATAAGCGAGAGTGAGATTCTAGCTCCACTTGCACCTAAAGGATGACCAAGAGCCACAGCCCCTCCGTTTACATTACCGATTTCAGGATTAAAACCAAGTTCTTGCTGACATGCTAAATATTGAGCAGCGAACGCTTCATTAATTTCAATTAAGTCTAAATCTTGAATAGTGAGATTCGCTTTATTTAATGCATCTTTTATTGCTGGTGCTGGTCCAATCCCCATAATTATCGGATCTACCCCAACAACACTATAAGAGACAAGACGTGCAATAGGTTTCAAATTATTCCGCTCTGCATAGTCTGATGAAGCAAGGACAACCATTGCAGCTCCGTCATTAATACCACTTGCATTTCCTGCTGTGACTACTCCATTTTCTTTAAATCTTGCTGGAAGGTTGCTTAATTTATCAATACTCGTTTCACGAGGATGTTCATCTTGATTAACGATGATTTCTCCTTTTCGTGTTTTCATAGTAATTGGAACAATCTCTTTGGCGAAATTCCCATTAATCATTGCGGTAAGCGCTTTCTTGTGACTTTGCACAGCATATTCATCCACTGTATCTCTAGAGAGTTGGTATTTCTCTGCTAAATTTTCTGCTGTAATCGCCATTGAACAGCCACCATATGAATCATAAAGGGCTTCCCATAAATAATCTTCCATTTTTGCTTGACCAAGTGGCAGACCCCATCGCGCACCGCGAATAACATGTGGAACTTGGCTCATATTTTCAGAACCACCAGCTAACACAACTTGCGAGTGATTTAAATAAATTGATTCAGCTCCAGTAATAATTGCTTGTAATCCAGATCCACAAAGTCGATTTACAGTTAATCCTGTAGTTTCTGTTTTCATTCCGACCTTTAAACCTACATGTCTGCCCATAAAAATGGCATCTGAACTTGATTGAATGACGTTTCCAACAACTGTTTGGTCAATCTCCTCTGGTTTTACATTAGAACGAATCATTGCCTCATTTGCTGCACTAACTGCAAGGTCAATTGCACTTATATCTTTGAATGCACCACCAAATTCCCCAAAAGCTGTTCTAGCACCTTCAAGTAAAACAACATCTTGTATCATTGATCATTCCTCCTTTTATTTTCCTGTAAAAGTTGGTTTTCTTTTTTCAACAAATGCTGCCATACCTTCTATTCGATCATCTGTAGCAAAAGCAGTGCTAAATGAAGCCATTTCTAACGCTAATCCAGTTGTTAGATCGACATTAGCACCTTCATTTACAGCTAGTTTCAACATTCGAAGTGCAATAACTGGTTTTTCAGCTAATTTCAAAGCCCATTCTTTCGCAGCGGATAGTACTTCTTCAACAGGTACAACTTTATTAACAATTTGTAAGTCTATCGCACGCTGGGCATCGAACATTTCACCAAAAAATAATAGTTCTTTTGCGATTCCCTGACCAACCATTTTTTGTAAACGTTGCGTACCCCCTCCGCCAGGAATAATTCCTAGTCCCACTTCAGGAAAGGCAAATTTTGCTCTCTCTGATGCTATGCGCAAATCACATGCTAATGCTAATTCCAAACCACCGCCTAATGCAACTCCGTTAATTGCAGCAATAACTGGTTTTGATAGATTGGCAATTTTATTGTATGCTTCACCTGATACTCGATTCATTTCAAGCATTTCTGCTGCATTTAAAGACGACATTTCATGAATATCTGCTCCTGCTACAAATGCCTTTTGTCCATTTCCAGTAAGGATAATCGCATGTACATTCTTGTCTTGTTCAAGTTCTGAAAAGATGGCTGTAAGCTCTATAAAAACAGCAGAATTAAGTGGATTTACTGGTGGACGGTCGATTGTCACGACAGCTACTTTGGAAGCTATGTCTACTTTAATATATTGATAGTTTGTATTGTTTTCTTTATTTATCGTAGTCATAAAATCCGCCTCCTGTCTTTTTCCCTAATTTTCCTGCTTTTACTAGTTGCTTAATTAATAACGGAGGTGCAAAACGATTGTCATTAAATTCCTCCTTAAAATATTCCATTACATAGTACCCAATATCAACACCAGCATAATCTTGTAGAGTAAATGGCCCCATTGGATAGTTCAATCCCAATGTAACCGCTTTATCTATATCTTCTGCAGATGCAACCCCTTCTTCAAGAAGTTTGATCGCCTCAATAAATTGTGGAATCATAATCCGGTTAACAATAAAGCCAGGAGTATCTTTATTTACAACAACAGATTCTTTATTTAACTGTTTTGCAAACGCTTTAATTTCTTCGGTTGTTTCATCACTTGTATGAAAACCTCGGACAATTTCAACAAGTTTCATCAATTGTGCTGGATTAAAGAAATGCATTCCCGCGACACGATCTGGGCGCTTTGTGGATGATGCAATTTCTGTAATGGACATGGAAGATGTATTCGTTGCAAGAATAACATGATCTGGAAGGATTTCATCAAGCTTTGAAAAAACGTCTTTTTTTACTTCTAAATTTTCTATTACTGCTTCTATAATAATATCTGCCTCTTTTAAATCCTCAAGGCTTGTTGTTGGTCTAATTCTTTCAAGAATTTCAGCTTTTTGTTCAATTGATATTTTTCCTTTTGCAACACTTTTATCCATGAATTTCTCAATGCGAGCAAGTCCGTTTTGAACAAATTTATCTTCTATATCTCTTAAAATGACTTTGAATCCTGCTAAGGCTGCCACATTCGCAATGCCACTACCCATCGCTCCAGCACCCACTACACCAACAATCTTTATTGACATACTTAATTCCTCCCTTAAATATAAAAATCTTTATCTAAAATCATTATATTAAAAATGATCAGCTCTTTATATCTACACGATAAAGGAAAAAGTATTGATGTTTCCTACATTTTGATGGAATATGCATGATTAACTAGGTCATTCAGTTTATAAGCTAACAATAAGTTAAACCGTTGTTCTGAATCCAATAAATCAATTTCTAGTAAGCTTTCAATTTTATTTAATCTGTATTGCAGTGTACTTCTATGAATAAATAGCTCTTCAGACGTATCCTTTAATATTCCATTATTATTCAGATAAGCACGTAATGTTTGATAAAGATTAACCGTTTTCTCATCATCGTTTTCTAGGATTTTCCCAAGGTATTTTTCTATAAATAATTGAGCTTCTGTAATATCTTTTAAATGTCGTAAAAGTGTAGAAGCACCAAGTTCGTCGTATAGAGCTACACCTGTACTTTGATAATGGTTCATGAATACGTTTAGTGCTTGTTCAGCTTGTTGATAGCAAGGATAATATTCTGAGATCGTATTCGATTTCCCTCCAACCCCTAAATAAAACGAGATTTGAACCTCTTCACTTTTACTCCATTTTTGAAGAAAGGAATAAAACTCCCGCCAATATTTCTTTGGGCTTTCTTTTTCTTTATCAGTTGGGACCAGAAGAATAAATTCATCTCCCTTTGAAGCGAACATAATTTCTTTATCATAAAAAGAAACACGCTCTCTTAATCTATCTGTAATAAGAGCTTTTTTCTCTTGTAATTTTAGTAAATTCTTCTCATGTTGCTCTTCCAATTTATATGCTAAGACCGAAACTCGATGCGGAAGAAATAAATTCCATTTAAAAATATTGGCATATTGAATGATTTCTTTTTCATTACTAATACTCTCAACAAGCAGTTTATCAATAAAACTATCCTTCACTTGTTCTTTTGTATCAAACACCAGCTTTTGTTTTATAAATTGCAAAGAATAGATGTTAAGTACAATATCTACGCTTAACCTGAAAAAATCATCAATTGACTCTTCTATCCCATATATAACTAAATAACCAAACATATCCCCACTATGATTAATTGGCCAAATTTCAACCTTTTTAGATGGTTTCGTCATTTCTAATGTTGTATTCCATAAATCTCTTTGTTCTTGTTGGAAGACTTGAAAGGTAGAGTATTGAATGATTGTTTCTATCTCATTTTTATCTTCTTCCATCATCGAATATGCTATCGGTCTCATAAATCGATCAAATAATAAGACAGATTTAATAAACAGCTCACTTATTGTCTTTGTCATACCAGAGAAATTTTCTTGTTCAATCGTTTCTTTAATTAATGCATGTTGATAATTCAATAACATTTGCAATCTCTGTTTATGGTTTTTTTCACTTTCAAATAGACGAACATTTTCAATTAATGCAGCAACATGTTGGGCAAGAAATTCGAGTACTTGCAAATCATCGCTTGTAAATTTCCCTTGATTTGATCGTTTATTTTCAATATGAATGACACCGATTGTTTTTAAATTCACAGTTAAAGACACGGTCAACATATTCCCATCAGGGATATCCAAATATGGAAAGCAATCAATTAATTTATCATTATTATGTAATGCAATTTTCTTTTTAAACGAAGAATTTCCATAACTAGGCGACTGGAAAATAAATGAATTCTCACTTTCGCTATACAAATAGATGCACGCTTTTTCGGCATCTGTTCCTTTTCCAGCTCTTTCGACTACTTTTCCAATGATACGATCTAAAGTAGAGTTTACCGATAGATTATTAGTAATCCATTCCATACCGGTAATTTTCTTTTTTTGTTCTTCCCTTTGCTGTGCTAAATTAAGAGCCATAGCAATATCTGTACCGAAATCACTAAAAACAGAATTCAATTCAAGATAAAGTGGTACATCATTTCTAAAACCCGTTATAAAAAAACCATATACTTTTCCATCATCTTTGACTGGAACTGTAAACCATGTTTTAATATTTTCCTTCCATAATAATTCACTTAATTCACAAGAAACATCATTACTTTCGTTTGTAAAAGTTATAGCATGCTCCATAAAATCTGGTCTGCAATCATCCAGCTTTATAGGAAAATGATTTACAAATGATTCACTAGCACCGTTCATTACTTTTAGAAAAAAGTCCCTGTCTTTTTTAAATATAATACAAGTGAGGTCACAGGATAGCTCAGAACGAAATGAATCAATTAGAAATTGCAATGTTTCCTCTTCTGTATCAAACTTTATTAAGTGTCTAGCCGTCATACGAAGATGATTATCAATTCTAGTCAATAATTTTTCTTTATTTGATCGTCCCAACTGTGTTTACCCCCTATTTTTTTGAAAAGAACTATTTTTTCATATCGTAACACGAAGGGAAAATTAGGAATACACAAAAAGGACAAAAAAGTTCTAAGTCTTTCATTTGTCCTTAATCGTTTTGAACTTGTTATATTTTACGAATCTTGTTTAGACGTAGATATATTTCTAGTTATGATAAAATTTCCTTTGCAATAACTACCCGTTGAATTTGATTCGTCCCTTCATAAATTTGCATGATTTTAGCATCTCGAAAATATTTTTCTACATGATATTCTCGGATATAGCCATAGCCCCCGTGAATTTGAACAGCGTCTGAGGCAACTTTCATGGCTGTATCTGAAGCAAAGCATTTTGCAAAAGATGCTGCTTTAGCAGATGGGGTTCCCTGTTGTAATAAATAAACAGATTTATATACTAATAACCTAGCAGCTTCAATATTTATCGCCATATCTGCTAGCATAAATTGAATAGACTGTAACTGTGAAATTGGTTTTCCAAATTGTTTTCGTTCTTTTGCATATGCCAACGCTTGCTCATAAGCTCCTTGGGCAATCCCTAATGATTGGGCCCCTACCATTGGTCGAGCATGTGATAGGGCTTTCATAAATATTTTGAAGCCATCACCTTCATTACCTATTCTGTTCTCGATTGGAACACGAACTTCTTCAAATGTAACAGAAGCTGTATCAGATGCACGTAAACCCATTTTCTTTTCCTTAGGACCAACTTTAACTCCTTCAAGATCACTCTCGACGATCAATGCAACAAAATCTTTAGACTGTTCACTACCTTTTATTTTCGCTAATACGACAAAGAAGTTTGCATATGAAGCATTCGTAATAAAACATTTTTCTCCATTTAACACATACTCATCACCAAATCTTTCAACAGTTGAAGATAATCCCATAACATCACTACCTGCTTGAGGCTCAGTGAGAGCAAATGAAGCATATTGGCCTTCTTTTGTTAACCGATGAAAATAGGTATTTTGTTGTTTTTCATTCCCTCCAACAAGTATAGGATATGATGCAAGTGAATTTGCCTCAGCTGACGTTGCAATACCAGCACATCCTCTAGCCATTTCTTCTACAATTAAAGCATGTGACAGCTTATCTATACCTGGACCGCCAAACCTTTCAGGAATCGATAAATTATATAATCCATATTCTCTTAATTTATCCATAATATGTGTAGGAAAAGTTTCACTTTCATCATACTCTCTTGCAAACGGCAATATTTCATGATTAATAAAGTCTTTTGCCATAGCTTTTATTGCTTGCTGCTCTTCAGATAAAATAAATTCCAATTGATATACCCCCAATAATTAATAGTTTAGTGTTTGGATTATTCATATTTACTAACAGCAAAAAGCATGCCAACAAAACCTTATTGTAAAAAGCGTAATAATATTGCCTTTATGTTTATAATGGTGCATTAGTACAACATTGCTGGTGCAATAATAAACATATGGTGATAAAATGCACCACGATTAAGAGGTGTGTAATGGACTATTGTTTAATTCCATATTTTCTCATTTTTCTAATGACAGTAGAATGATCTACATTTAAATATTTTGAAGCATTTCGAATACTCCCATATTTATTAATGGCTCTTTGAATCATTTCCTTTTCAGTCATCTCCCTAAGCTCTTCTAATGGAATAATCACTTCTTTTTTTAATTGGTATAGAGGTACATCTTTTTCTATATCGCATAAAAACTCATCTGGAAAAACAGTAGGTTTAATGAGATCTTCATCAGACATGATGAGCATTCTCTCAATAACATTTTCTAACTGCCTGACATTTCCCGGCCAAGTATATTTTTCTATACATTTGCATGTCTCTTCATCAAGTCTTTTATTTGTCTTGTATTTTCGATTCATGTTTTGTAGAAAATGATGAGCTAATGGAAGTATATCCTCTTTTCGATTACGTAAAGGAGGTACATGAATAGGAACGACATTAAGTCGATAAAATAAATCCTCACGAAAACTTCCATTCTTCACCATTGCGGATAAATCTCGATGTGTTGCCGCGATAAAACGGATATTTAATAGTCGTGGAGTTGTTGCACCAATACGATAATATTCTCCTGTTTGTAGAACACGTAATAACTTTACTTGGACATTAAATGGGAGATCACCTATTTCATCTAAAAGCACTGTTCCGCCATTTGCTACTTCCAACAAACCAGTTTTCGCTCTTTCAGCCCCTGTAAAAGCTCCTTTTTCATATCCAAATAATTCTGCTTCAATTAAATTCTCAGGTAATGCACCACAGTTTATTTGAATATAGCGCTTATTAGAGCGATGACTAGCATTATGGATGATTTTCGCAAAAAGCTCCTTACCTACTCCTGATTCACCAATAATTAACACGGTTGCATCTGATTTCGCTGCTTTTAGTGTTTTATCAACCACTTTTTTTATTTCTTTACTTGACGTCACAACATCTTCTGTGATGAGGAATCGAGTACGTAACTCCTGGAGTTCCGTATAATCGATATCTCGTTGTAATGTATGCTCACTATGCAGTTCATTTAGTTCTGAAAGATCGCGAAAAGTAGCAATATAACAAAGGGTGTTTCCATCTTTATCTTTAACAGGTCTGCTTGTTGTAAAGACTTCTTTGCCAGTTTTTAATTTTTGTATAATTGTAAGTGGATCCTTTTTTAACACTTTCTTTGATTGAGACAAAATAAAACCCTGTTCTTGCATTTCTTTTGTTGTCAATCCAAGCATTTCTTCATTTTTTAAGCCTGAGATTCTTTCCACAGCATCATTCATATAAAAAATACGATCATCTTTATCACTTAAGAGTAAACCATCATACGAATAATTTAGAAAATGAACAAAAGTATGAAAAGAAAGTTCGCTTTCTACTTCATCAGCTTGATAAAACATCTCATGAAGTTTTTCTTGACTTAAGAAATTATTAAATAATTTTTTCATAAACCTCGCCTTTTCATCTAACGATTTACAACCGTGTATTAGATTATTTTTCGATCACTTTCATCACCAAAAAATGCCAGACGGACTACTTCAGGAATTGAAACTGCTTTAGGTTTACCGTTACTAAAATCAGTCCAAGCTCTTATTTCATATCCATTTGCAATTTCTATATCTCCTTTTTTAAATTCATGTTCAATGATGAAAACCTTATTTCGTATTTCCTTTACTATCGAGAGAACATATACCTCATCTTCAAAGAATAATGGTGACTTAAATTGACATTTTGCTTCAAGTAAGGGTAGACCCATTTTTTCATTTTTGAATAATTCTGACACCTTATACCCATGAATGGAGAATAAATGATGTGAGGCTTGATCCATCCATTTATAGTAATTGGGATAATAAACAATACCAGCTGCATCAGTATCTCCCCAATTTACTAAAAATTGATATTTTACTGGTTTCATAACAATTCCTCCTAGTATTATTGATTTTGACGTACAGGAATGTGTTGATTCATATTTTCTTTCATTACTTCTCTTTAATGTATTTACTATTTCTCTTTCGTTTTATACTTCTACCAAGATTATTCAATCACCTCCTACTTTCATTTTTATTGTTAATAAATGATAAAACTTTTGAAAGTTTATTAAATGACTAGGTACAAACTATTAACTTACTATGAAAGGTTAATGATCATATGTACCTTTTATTTGGGAACTAATGATGAAGCAAGTTATAAAAAAATCGAATCAGATTTAGTTATATAGAAATGAATAATGGGATTATAAAAGGCAGACCAATTTAAAGTAAAATTGATCTGCCTTTGTTTATCTAGTGGTTTTTTCAAGAAAATGATTGTCTTCCAAACATTAAATATTCTATCTAAAACTTAGTTATGTTACATCACATTTTAAACGAATTTTCAGTATTTCACGGAATTATATTGGATAGTAAGCTTAATTCGAATGAGTTGTAATTGTTGTTCCAGGGTAATAAAACTGTAAAATTTCCTGATATGTTTTACCGATTTCCCCCATACTATTTGCCCCCCATTGGCTCATTCCAACCCCGTGACCAAAACCTTTTCCCTTCATTGTATAAATATCTCCGTCATTTTCAAAAGAATCGATGTAATAACTTTTGAAATGATTTCCTCCAATCATCGGTCGTATTTTATTGAGTTTTACATCATCTAATATTAATTGTTCATAGAGAATCGTTCCATCCAATAATTTGTGCAAAAACTCCACTTTTATTGATCCATAATTTGTTCGATTTGAAATGAAATGCTGCTTTGATAACTCTAAACGAGGAATTGAAAGGATTTTTATTTCGCCAGGATAACCGTTTTTTTGAAGCCATTTCTTCATGGATAACGCTATTTCTTCGTCCTTTTCCACTGCTTCTTGCCACCAATTTGGATTGTCCCAATCCATTTCATTATGATCAATTTGTGTTTTATGTAAAGTGAATTTCCAAGGGTGTGTTGGATCATATGGATCCTTCTTGATAGGAAAATAAGGCATCGCATTCCCACCCCATACATGTGCGTTATTTTCAGTTATACCACCATTACTTGCAGAGTAAAAGGCATCAATTAGGTGATTTTGAAACGTTATTACCTCTCCATTTGTATCCTCAACAGCTTTTGTTGTGTTTTGATCCCAAGAAAATCCACCATAAACTTGAAAAAGAATGGTATCATCAATTTCCTCATTTATATGTGCATATGCGTATGTACGAGCAGCTAAAGCTTGTGCTTTTAGTGTTTCAAGACCCCAAGTAGGAAATACTTCAAATGGTACAACACCTTTTAAATAATCTTCCACTGGAAGTTGGTTTATTGGACGTATGTACTCGTTGTTTTCAATTTTAATTTCAATAGCTCCTAAGTATGGTTTATTATTGATGAAAATAATATGTTTTTCGTCATACCTTTCTGGTATAAGGAAAAGTGAACCTATTAACTTCTGTTGTTCATCGTTCCCCTCTATGATCAATGATTGATTTTTCACATTTACACGATAGTTCACGTTTTCTTTAACAGTTAGTGTAGGATCAAGACTTAAAAAATCTCCTTTTAATTTTATTTGTAAATGATTCGTTTCACCAATATCATTTACTAACCTTACTTTTATCATCTCTTCAGCTGATACTTTTCCAGCTTTTCCAAAACATAGTAATAATGGTACGAACAATAAGAATATAAGCCAATTATGTCTCATATTCTTATCATTCCGACTAGTGAAGTAATTATTCAATTACGTTAATACGTTTATTTTATGATCAATTTCAGGACAATTGAAAAGTAATGATACCATGTGAATTACGCTTCCTAATCTTATTTCTTTCATTCCACCTAAACCACGGTTTCCAATAAAAATAAGCATTTATTCACCTAGTGTTAGATTAATTATCTAGTATTGGAGATTAATATGAGTTCTAATTGTCAGATGTAAATCCTATGTTTCAATAATATGGTTACCAATAAATCAATAATTTAATGAATGATTTAAATCATTTATTAAATCCTCAGCATCCTCAAGACCTACTGAGATTCGAATCAGACCATCTGATATACCTAGCTCCTTGCGCCTAACAGCTGGTATCGAGGCATGTGTCATTAAAGCGGGTATAGATATTAAACTTTCTACTGCTCCAAGGCTCTCAGCCAATGTGAAATATTTTACATTTTGAACCACTTTTTTCGCTTTTTCTGCACTTTCAACTTCGAATGATACCATTCCGCCAAATCCACGAGATTGTCTTTTTGCAACCTCATGATTAGCATGTTTTTTCAACCCTGGATAATACACCTTAGAAATATCTTTATGATGTGTCAAAAATTCCACTATTTGATGGGTGTTTTTTTCGTGTTCTTCCATCCGAATGCCTAGTGTTTTCAATCCTCTCATTAATAACCAAGAATCATGTGGGCCGAGGACTCCACCCGTTGAGTTTTGAATGAAGTGGATCGATTCTCCAAGCTTTTCATCTTTTACAACGACAAGACCTGCAACCACATCACTGTGACCTCCGATATATTTTGTTGCACTGTGAAGGACAATATCTGCCCCTAGTGTTAGTGGGTTTTGCCAATATGGAGTACTAAAGGTATTATCAACTAGTGTTAACAAACCTTTTGATTTTGCTATTTTTGCTGCTCCTGCTATATTTGTTATTTTTAATAAAGGATTTGTTGGAGATTCAATAAAAAGTGCTTTCGTATTGCTTTTGATCGCCTTTTCAATGTTTGTTAGATTACTTGTGTCAATGAATGTCGCTTCAATGCCAAAGCGGTTGAACACTTTTGTCATTAAACGAAAAGATCCGCCATATACATCGTCGGTTAGAAGGATATGATCTCCTTTGTTAAATAACATCATCACAGCGGTTAGTGCAGCCATCCCTGATCCAAATGCAAATCCTCTACTTCCTTCCTCAATATCTTTTATTAATTCTTCAAGCGCATAACGTGTTGGATTTCCGGTTCTAGAATATTCGTAGCCCCGATGATGTCCGGGCTTATCTTGCTTATATGTGCTAACTTGGTATATTGGGACGGAAACAGCTCCTGTATGTTCGTCACCTACAATTCCACCGTGAATCAGCTGGGTCTTTTTTTTCACGCTAAATGCCTCCATCGTAAATTTTTTTACTTAAATATCGTTCACTTGAGTCTGGAAAAATTACAACTATATTTGATCCTGGTACCGCATTTTCTGCTTCTAATAAAGCTGCATGAAAGGCCGCCCCTGAAGAACTGCCAACAAGTAACCCTTCTTTCAAAGCAAGTTGTTTAACCATTGCAAATGCATCATCATCACTTATCGTCTGGATCGAATCAAAAAAGCTGACATCCATATACGGTGGAAGAAACTCCATACCTATTCCCTCTGTTTTATGGGGCCCAGATTTACTGCCATTTAAGATGGATCCATTTGGTTCAACAATTACTGTTTTAATCCTTGGATTTCTATCTTTTAAGTAACGAGCAGTGCCCATAAATGTACCGCCGGTTCCCGCTCCAGCAACAAATATATTTAACCTGCCATCTAGTTGATCCCAAATTTCAGGTCCTAGTGTTTTATAATAGGTTTCTGGATTAGAGAAATTTGTGAATTGCTGCGGACAATAAGAATCAGGAATTTCTAACAATAGATCTTTTGCCTTTTCGATTGCTCCTGCCATACCTAGTTCTGTTGGTGTGTTAATGACATGTGCACCAAGTGCTCTCATTAATTCTTGTTTTTCAGTACTGAATTTTTCTGGTACACAAAAAATAACATTTATCCCGCTATTAATTGCTGCAAGGGCTAAGCCAATTCCTGTATTACCCGCAGTGGGCTCGATAATAGTTCCATTCCTCTTCAAATGCCCATTATCTAAGGCTGATTGAAGCAACTCCAATCCTAATCTATCTTTAATACTGCCTCCGGGGTTAAAATATTCCAGTTTTGCAAAGATATGAACTTCACTAGGGATTGGGAAATTAGTTATTTCAAGCATTGGCGTCTGACCGACTAACTCATGAATACTTCGAACAACTTTCATATAATCCACACCTTTCAACAAAATAAAAATCAGTAAATTTCCCAGCAGAATTTTTCAGAAAGATCGTCCGCATCTTATTGTTTTACAGCTTCCATTATCCAAACAAAGTCGTTACAACGCTCAAAGGAAACTTCAAAATCATTTTCTTTAAGGACACTACGTAAAAAAGGTATCGTCGTATAATACTCTGTTTGCAAATCTTTAGCTAAGTTTAAAAATTTGGCATCTATTGCATCCTTAATTGCTTGTTTTTGATGAGCTTTTGACTGATACATTGTATCTGCAAAAATAAGTTTACCCCCAGCGTCTAGAATATTGCCGTATAAAGCTATGGCTTTCATTTTTTCTTTATCTGTCAAGTGATGAAATGCATATGTGCTAACAATTGAATGCATAACATTAGGTAAAGGGAAATTGAGAAAGTCACCATCTTGGATGTCGACTAAATCTCCTAATTTCTCAACAGCTTTTGCTCTCATCCTTGATGAAGGTTCAATAGCAGTTACCGAATGTCCGGCTTCTAAAAGCATCTTAGTCAAGTTTCCAGTTCCAGTGCCAAATTCTAATACATGGCCAACTGATAAATCCGTTACTTTTTCTAATATTTTGTGATAATCTTTAAAAACTTCACGATATTCTGGATCAGTGCCAACTACTGTATTATCATAAGTTGATGACCATTCATCGAAAACATCAATAAATTCTCTCCCCACTTTAATCACCTTACCATCTAAAATTGATTATTCTTATATGTATACTATGAATTAAGGTTGAAATTGTGCTTCGAATATTAATAGATGATGTGATGATATAAAAAAGCTCCTGTTCATATACAGAAGCTTTAGAATTGCAAATTATCAAACTTTTAACCTAGTTGCCTTTTACACTTTTAAGATTTTCATTGCTTTTTTTAAGAGCAAATCGGTATTTCTCACCTTTTTCAATTTGTGTTACTTGTGAATCGTGGACAGTAATTTGTACTGTTCCATATTCAATATTTTCCAAAAAGCTAATAATTTTATCAATAACAGCCTGATCAATCTTATTATTTGTTGACAATTATTTTCTCCCCTTCCAACAGATTGATTCGATTTAAGAGTAAATCTTCAAGAGTTGTCCGTTCAAGTACATATGCAATAGTATCTCTTACTAATGACCACAGAGGTTTCAATTGACAGCCAGCCTCTAACGGACATGGTTCATAACGAGTAATTGATGCGCAGCTCATTGGTGATAATGGACCTTCCAGGTTTCGAATGACTTCACCAATATTAATTTCATTTGAGTTTTTTTGAAGTAAATAACCACCTTTTGCACCACGTTTACTTTTAACATAATCAAATTTTTTTAGTTGAAGTAATATTTGTTCTAAGTAGTTAATCGAAACAAGAGTTTTCTCTGAAATTTCTTGAATTGTCATGACATTCCCTTGATGTTGCCCTAATACTAATAATGCACGTAAGGCATATTCCCCTTTACTTGAGACTTTCATATTACCCTCCTGAATTCATAAAGTTGAGTAATTCAGTCGACATTCACTCATATTTTTAAATATTGTGTATCAACTAGTTCGTAGTTAAGTCGATTATTTTAGTCGACATTCACTTAGCATTTCCAGACAAAATACTCTTTAATAATACCAAGAAATTCGATAGGATATATTGGTTTTTCTATATCATATTATGTTGAACTTGTTAAATCAACTACTAAAATAAAAATTTTTCAAAAATTTATAAACTTCCTTTTTATTTCAAAAAAATGCTATGAACATCCCTATTTTTTAATTTCTATATGCAAATCACAACCGGGAATTTTCATTTGAAATGCCTAATTATATAAATATATTTAGACCTTTCATTTACAAAAAATCTTTGGTGAATTTAATTTCATTACCTGCTGTTATGATTGTATATCGTGTTGATTCTTATTTTTCCCATTACTTAATTTTGTAATTGTATAGATAATCGCTGTAATCCAAAGTAGAAAAATCCCCAAATAAATATATGGATAGGCAGTTGTGTCTTCTACCCATGTTTGTAAGATCGTTCTAGCATTAACTAAGATAATAAATCCGCCTACAAGTACACCCATTAATTGTGCATGAACTTTTTGAACTAACCAGGCAGCTATTGGTGCTGCAATGATTCCACCAATCATTAACGCTGCAACCCATAACCAATTCACATCTTCCCATCCTAAGGAAATTAGAAAACCCAGTGTAGCTGATACAGCAATTGCAAATTCACTTGTATCAACTGTACCAACAACTTTACGCGGACTCATGCCTTTTCGAGATAGTAAGACAGGTGTGGCAATTGGACCCCAACCCCCGCCTCCAGTTGCATCGGCAAATCCAGCGATCAAGCCTAATGGAATCGATTGTTTTGTTGATAAAGCAAGCTCTTTCTTTTCTTCATGCGGACGAAATTTAAACAAGAATCGAATGAGTACATAAGCACCTAAAATTAGTAGAAATGTAGAAATATATGGTTTAGCTAAATTCCCTGGTATATTACTAAGAAATGTCGCACCTAAAAAAGCTCCGATTGAACCAGGAATAGTTAAGCGATAAACTGTTTGTTTATCAACATTTCCAAACTTAATATGTGCTGCACCAGATGCAGCAGTTGTAACAACCTCTGCTAAATGTACGGATGCTGAAGCTACCGCAGGAGCAATTCCAAATGCCAACAATAATGAAGTAGAAGTTACACCATACGCCATACCTAATGCACCGTCAATCAATTGTGCTATTAAACCAATAATTGCAAAAATAATTAATTTTTTCATAAAATTCACCTCTTCTTTTTCATATACTACGTAAAAAAACAAAAAAAGACCTATCTCATTTAAGAAAAAATAACTTCTCTTAAGTGAGACTAGGCCTTTGGTTGTCCGATCGGCATAATATATACTTTTTATTTGATCAAATTATATATCTGATTATTCCGACCTGTCAACTTGTTTTTGATCTTTTCTGAAATAGTTTTTTAGTATTCAGATCCTTCTGATTTTTGAGCTAGTATTGGACTTTGAACCTGACTTACAGCAGTTTGGGCTTGGGCGATTTCTGTGGCAGCTTGTTTAATAGCTTCCTGTGCTAAAGTCGGATCAGAGGCTGATTTTTCGATTGCTTGACTTAATAATGTTTGGGTTAGAGTTACATTTGCTTTTGCTTGATTTAATAAATTTACATCAATTTGTGGTTGAGGCATTTGATTCTCTCCTTTTTACTTTCTGAATTTACCTATATATCTTGACCAATTTCGTTCTTTTTATGATTAAAAATATTATTTTCCTCTTTCAAATTTATATTGCGTCAATATCATTTACGTCACATTTTTTATCGCCTGTTAATAACCTCTTCGTTCTTCAGATGGTTCTTTGTCTAGGTCGGGTTCTTCTTCATCCATATTAAATGGTGTATCAAGATCGCCTTTTTCACGAACATCTCTTGGGTTTAAATCTAAATCAGGACCATAGTTGTTATTCAAGTCAAGTTCATTGTCACGTTCATTTCTTACATCTGTTGGGTTAAGGTCTATATCGTCAGTTCGATCATTATTCAGAAAGTCATTATTATCATTTATGTACTCGTCATGGTCAAAACGTACTGGACGAAAATCTACGTTTTCTGGCTCATTCACCTCGTTATACCCATATTACATGCTGATAAAAAACTTACTGAAAGCAAACCAGACAATATTGAGATTTGCTATTTGGCTTTCATTGTTTTAACCTCCAAATTTTTTAATTTGTGAAACACAATTTTAATATGCACCTTAAAAGAGTTCTTAGTATTAAAATGAACTTGCAATTTTTGTTACTAACTAAAACACAAAGGATGTTTTACTACATTCCTAATGTTATATGCATACCAAAAATTAAATTTGTAAAGCTAAGTAAATCTTAGAATACATATTCAGGAAAGAAAAATAATAAAAAAGTAAACTTTATAAAAATTTTTATAATGTCAACGTGGAATGTTTTACTAAATAAGGACGTGAAATTTCATGGATTTCTTTTCCAGTCAAGAATCACTTACCACTATACAATGGGCCTTAAGAGCAATTGTAGGTTTTTTCTTTCTGGCATTAATAGCCAAAATCATGGGACAGCGATCTATTTCACAGTTAAGATTTCTTGATTATGTTATGGCGTTATTAATAGGAAATATAATTGCCCATCCTTTATCAGATGAAGAATTAGGTTTAAAAGGTTCTATGATAACGATGAGTGTTTTAGTCATTTTATATGTTGCATTTGTATATATTAGCTTAAGGTGTAATGCTATTAGAAAAATCTGTGAACCTTCTCCCCTCACTCTTATTGAAAATGGACAAATTTTTTATAAAAATTTAAATAAAGCAAGAATATCAATAGATTTTCTTTTAACTGAATTACGTAAAGAAAAAACGGATGATATCAAAAAGGTATCTCTCGCATTATGGGAACCAGGAGGAACCATATCAATATTTTTAAAATCTCAACATCAGCCAATCACATCAGCTGATGTAACATTAACAAAAAAACCTTTTGAATTACCTAGAACGATTATTAAAGAACGGAAGATTGATTACAATGAATTAGAGCAACTTGGAAAAGACGAACAATGGCTATTAAATAAAATAAACAATACATATAGAGTAAATATAAACGATGTCTTATTGGCGACTATTGATAAAAATGAAAACATAAAAATCTTTTTGTACCAATAGAAATTAACTTATTGCTTAGAACGAAATACGAGGCTGTTTCAAAATGGTTTAACCCTTTTGAAACAGCCTCGATCAACTATTACAACATTTACTCAAATCAATCATCTTGCAGTAACATCTTTAATAGCGTTGGAAATTCGATCAACTACTGCTTTTCCAGCATCTTCAACAGCATCAATAGCATTTTTTGCTGCATCACCAGTTGTTTCTACTCCACGTTTAGCGGTATTACGCCCTCGGTCAATGGCAGAGCGATTTTCTTCAGTCATTCGATATCCCTCCTTAAATCGTTTTTCGACCTTAGTATTAGAAATAATCATTATGTTATTCTTATTGGTGCGATACTTTTAAAAATATAGTGTTTACAATCCCTATTCAATCAATAAAAACTGTTTACATGACATTTCTCTCTTCTCCATATATCTCTTCGAATTTATAACTTATTCATTGTGTCATGATATGCTTTATAAGAACGAAATATAGATAATGATCTTTTGTTGTTGTAACAACATTCACATCAAAAAAAGCGTGAGAATTCTAATGAGAATCCACACGCTATTTGGTAGAGTTATGTTTTAATGAATAACTGTATAATTTTCAAAACATTTCATTCATTTCCCAAGATTCAACTGTTAAATAGGCGGTATGGGGATCCATGCCTTTACCAAGTAAATAGGTCATCGCTGCAACTTCTTGTAATGCATGCTCATATGAAGTAGCTGCGGCCTCTTTTAAGCCATATTTCACAAAAGGGTTAATGGAACTTAATACTTGTGGTTTCAAATAAGGGTATAGAGGTTTTTTAATTTGTTGCTTTGCCCACATCTCAGACTGAGGGTATTGTGGAAACTGGCTAACATGCTGTGGTTGATAATAAGACATGTGATAAGGATATAAATGACTCATCTTTTTTCCCCTTTCTTGTTACTGTTAATATTCAGTAATATACTATGTTCCACGATTGTCCTAGGGAATAGACATTTGCCTACATATCCAAGGTCGAACATGTCTTATTTTTCTTTTACTTTAAAAAGGGACTATCCTCCTTGAGATAGCCCCATATCTGAAAAACTCTATTGATTATTATTGTTTTTATTAAAAATATTAGGTGTTACTTCTTCTGCAAATTCAGTAGCAAAATTCACTGAGTTTTGTAATGGCATTCTTGGAGTATTTCGAAGATTGTTATAGCCCTCTTGAATTTTTTGTCCCCATACTGTATTTCGGCTTCCAATCACTCCAATTGCTGTTAAACCAAGTAATGACCATAAAATCATGCTGCCGTTATTCGTTCTTCTATTTCTAAAAATGTTAAACAAGCGTAAATTTCTTCTTCCTCCCATTAATGAAAAAAGATTGATCAAATTGTTCATTCGAGATTACCCCCTGAAGTTTTTTTGGAGACAATCATATTCTGTATAAATCTAGAGTAAATAGTGTTGGTAAATTTTAATATCTATGTCTTATGTGATGTGTTAAAAATTTTGTCGATTATTTTCCTAAATTCTCGTACTTATTTTATTACAATAAATAACATCATTTATATGTGTTAACCAAATAGGGTATAAATTGAAAACAAATTAGATACTATGTTGTTTTCAATACTATGCACCATCTATTATGTATATCAATTGTTTTAATTACCGGTATCAATGATAATAGAATGATCTTTATCGCTAACGGCAGCATAAAAAATGTTATTGTATTGATGAAATCCTTTTTTCGCTAACTCTTCCTGAAGCCAATTTTCATCCTTTTGGATTAATCGTAAATTTTTATGTTGGAGGTTCCCTTCAACAATCATAGCAAGGGGTAGTCCTTGATAGTCCGTTTCAATGTTTAAGTGTCTTGGAGTCAAATTTACAACAGCTTGGTTAGGCAAAATACTAAGATCTCCATTTGGTTCAAGGATCACATAATCGAGATCCTTTATGTTTGGATATCCTGCAGCCCGAATAGCTGATAATAGCTCTACGAGAGAAAAGCGAGTTTTTAGTAACTCTTTTTTAGAGATTTTCCCATGTTTGATTAAAATGCTTGGATGGCCGATGAACAACCTGTTAAGCCAGCGAAAAAGACTTAATTTAGAAAATAACCAATAGATAACGACAATTGTGATTATCCCTACAATAGCCTGTCCAATTCCGTTTACTTTGAGAGGACTGACAGATAATGTAATGAGAAAAACAATGGCAGCAAGATCAGGCGGAGTCAACTGAGCCAACACCGTCTTTCCCATACAGCGCATTGCTAGAACCACAAGTCCAAATAGTAGAATTAATTTTCCGACAAAAGTAAACATTTTTTCAACCTCATTTTTATTTACTTATCCTAAAAAATACACATATTATTTTGTCACGTAAATTTGAAATCATACTTAATGTTTTCCAATTTTAAATACATGCATCAAAAAATTTGAAAGAATATTTTCTTCTAAATAAATATTACAAAGGTGAGTACTATTATTAATAAACAAGACGATGCTTTCTTTAACAAAGCCTTGTTTATTTTAGAGGTTATTTTAGAATTAGTCAAATTTTACTAAAAAGCGCTTTGCTTTTTGAGTAGTGCTGCACCTCATAGGAAGCTTAAAGTCAGATAATGGACACTGAAAAAGGATTAAGGATCCGTCCAAACCTTTTCTGTTTTAAACCCGTTATTCTCAACAATCGTTTTAAATGAGTTAAGACCGTATTTGTACGAGTTTTCAGTATGAATTGTTTCCCCTTTATTATAAAAGCAGCATCCAATCCTGTAAATTAACGACGACTGATCATTTAATTGGCATGCTTTTTATCAAGGATATGGGTTAACAACAGTGAAATGAAACAAGGCTGACTTAACACAAAGGATCAGACCCTTTTGAGACAGCCTCGTTTTTAGTAGAGGTTTTGCAAAAAAATGAAAATAGGAGATGTATTAAAAATTGTGTTAATTTTTCCTAAATTAAAGACAAAATCCAATCTTTTATATCCAAGATACGTAAATTTTTCGGTTTTGTATCTGTTCCAGTAACAATCATGGGAACAAGTGAATCTTGCTCATGTAATCCTCCATGACTAGCTCCCCCAACATGAGTAGGCGATGATTCGGCTAAAAACTCGTATCCCGGCTTTGCATTAACAACAAGATAATCACCTTCATGCGAAAAAAATGTCGTATAGAGTCTTGCCAAAGCATCTGGATAAACTCCATAACTAATCATGTTTTTATTTATTGACAGGTCTAATATTGCAGTATCTCCTTCTATAGACCAAGATTGTCCGTATTCATCCCTAAAATCTCCTGAAGGATGAAAAATTAGCTTTCCATCCTGAATTCCGGAAGTTACCAGGATGGAATTGTCTTTTTTCCAAGCAATAACATCAATTCTTTCATCTTTTTGTAAAGTCTTTGCTAGATTTTCTAGAAGTATACGATCAGAATCAAGGGTATAAATAAAGCACATTCTTTCATTTGTACAAAGAATGACTTCGTCTGATGAGGTAATTCTATCCTTTAATTTTGGAATTCGATATGTTTTCAAAAGTTTCCTCAAATCAATCAAAGCTTTGTTACGATCTTTTTCAATCCATGCTTGACCATTATCACCTAAAACAATCCAAATATTATTCTTTAATGCCTCTTCCCATGTAGAATATGTATTCAGAATTGTTTGAAGTTGCTTGTCTACTTTTTCAACTCCTTTACTATTCATTCTCCCTTTTTTATGTATGCGTTGATCTAAATCAGGAAAGTAAGCAATTGTGAGTGCGGGTAGCATATCCCGTTCGATAAGATATATTAATTCATTTGCTGTAAATTTGTCATTAAACCCATATTTCTGCCAAAAAAAGGAGTACCTTTTTAATCGATTCAATTTTGCCATTGCACCGTATGAAAACAGATTTGGTGCGTATGCGAATATTTTCCTTCTCATTCCTGTAACCAATGACATAAGAAAAGGAAATGTTATTTGTACTGATTGATTTCCCCTATACATTAAAGTATTGATCGATGCAGTTTGAATATCTTGAGCCACAAGGGTTTCGTGAATCGTCTTATGTTTTTTACTTAAATGGTTATGATTCAAATTGTAAAAAATATCTTCCATTGACTGTTTTAATCCTAATTTTATAAGCTCTCTAACATTACCTCCATAATTAATAATTCGATTTTCCTTTTTGTTAAACCATACTAAACCCGGAACTTTATGTTGATCACTGTAAACACCGGTGAGCAATGTACTATCAACATTAACAGACATTGTTGGAAATGGGCTCACAAGGTTAGGGATTTTATAGCCATTTTCTATAAGAAATTGAAGAGCAGGTGCTTTTCCATTCTTGATCGCTTCTTGTAACGTAATATCCATTAAAGTATCAACTAATAGCATAATGATCTGTTTCTTCCCTGATGGATTCATAGTCATCGGTATCTCGTCCTTTCAAAAAACCACTCATAAATAATAGGAAAATTTCTCAATTATAATTCCAAAGTAAAAATGACAAATTATTATTGACAATTAAGGAGGTAAGAAAGATGCGTAGCTATCTTCTTTCGTTTTGGAATATACTTGATCCTTTATATTACTTATTCACAAGATTAGAATACCTCGATCGTCACTCAGGTATTTTCCGTGTACGATTAACAAAATATAAAGGTAAAGAAGTACTCTTAAGTGACGGAACACTGATAAAGAAAAATGATAAATTGGTAAAAATACATTTACACAATGTTAAACTTTTAAGCGAATTGAAAGGTGTTCCATGCTCTGTTAGAAGAGGGAGAATCATTTTCCAGAAAGTTCTTATATCGATGCCTCTTATTGCAGAGTATATTAACGGCCATAAAGAGAAAAATGAAATTAAAGGAGTTATTGGCATAACTATGTTGTATAAAGGGGCAGAGAAAATTGGTTTTGAGATTTTTCAACCTTGCCATCCACTTTACAAATTATTTAAAAGGATATCGCAAACCCCCCTTTATTTATTGTCTGCAGAACAACCAAAAATCTCTAAAATACCTGATACTTATTATTTATTTATATCTAAGGAAAAGCTCCAACAGACTTATAATAAAACTAAGCTAAATAAATAGGATGTTTTAGAAATGTATTACATTTATTTTCTCACTCACTTATTTTTGGTGGTTTCTCCTAAAATTAGGTTGTATAAAAACAAGGAAAATATACGTTATTTTTTCCTATGACAAGTATCTAAATTAATTTTCTTTATGTAAGTAACTAAACTCAATAGTAAGAGGAGAAAATAATATGGAAATTAAAGTAATGACCTTTAATATTCATCATGGCAAAGGTATTGATAAACAAAGAAATCTTTCCAGAATAGCTGAAGTAATTGAAAAGAGTGATGTAGATATTATTGGTCTTAATGAGGTTGATAAACATTTTTCTAAACGTAGTCTTTTTGAAGATCAGACAATGTGGCTTGCAAAACAATTAAATACAGAGCACTTTTTCAGTCCATCTCTTTCTATAAAATCTAAAAAATCAACTAATGAACGTCAATATGGAAATGCTCTTCTGTCACGATATCCCATTGTGACAAGAAAGAACCATGCATTTAATTATATACCCGGACTGATTGAAGGAAGGTCATTGCTTAATGCAACAATCCAAATAAATAATCAGTTATATCAAGTAATGGTGACTCATTTAAGTCTTAATCCCTTTCTCCATAGAAAGCAAACTGAATTTATTGTCGATCAACTTCATCATTATCACCATCCCATTATCATTATGGGAGATTGGAATATGAAACCTGGATCAAGCGGTTGGAGAAGATTAACTGATAATGTTCAAGATACTTGGCAGGTTTCAGGAGAGGGACCAGGTTACACATATCCGTCACTTAGCCCTAAAATGAGGCTGGATTACATATTTGTCAGTCCTGATCTTAAGGTTGTTAAAGCAGAAGTTATGACAAAAACACTTAAAGCTTCTGATCATTTGCCGTTAAAAGCAACAATATCTTGCCTATAATGATGGTACGATAAATACCAAGCTTCTATGACTTTATAGAAATACTCCGATTCTTTTGAAGAAAAGAGCAATTTTCCAATTATATTATTGATGTTTTCGATATTATCAATTTTTATAGCTAAATGATTATTTATTAAAAAGTCACAATTTTTTTCTTCATGTCCAGGTATTGGTTGAAAGATATATAAAGGCAGGCCTTTTGATAATGCTTCATAACAAGTTAAGCCGCCTGGTTTTGTAATGAGAAAATCAGTGGCTTCCATTTATTCATCGATCATATCAACAAACCCTAGTATATGAATATTGGATGATGAAATTTTTCATCTCTTCTAAAGAAACTTCTTAAGTGTTCATTGTTTCCAGTACATATGATTACTTGGATTTCTTCTTTCCATCTTAATAGAGCATGGGTAAGTTTCTGAATTCCACCTAATCCCAGTCCTCCCCCCATGAGCATTATGGTAGGAATGTCTCTCAATTTTAATTTTTGCCGCATCTCCTGTTTATTTTTTTGAACCCAAAAATTTGATCTTATAGGCAAGCCGGTGATAGCAATTCGATTATTTGGAATGCCCATATCTATTAATTGCTTATACACATCTCTTATTTGAAACGATATAGGTATCTACCTCAGAATGAGCCCATGCTCCATGAACATGGAAATCTGTCACCATCGTGCAAAGAGTAAACTTATAACCCTTTTCTTTAGCCGTGACGCAGTTGAGCTGGTAAAAGGGTGCGTACAGACAATGAGGCGAGGGTTTTCATTGTTAAGTAAAACTTCAATTTCTCTGTGAATCAACTGATGAATGACGTACTTTTTCCAATTGGAAAAAGGCTTGTTATTTTTATAAAGATAGATTTTTCTCCATAATGAAGGGGAATGAACGATAGTTTACGATTAGCTTAGTGCTTAGAGGACGAAGTACCTGTCCTAACTCTAAAATTTGTGTTTGTATAGATGGAGCAAGATGAGAAATTCCTTCCATCAATGCTTCTCCTGCTTTTGTATGACCGTTACCAATAGCTTCTGATAGTATTAAGACTTGTTTACTCAAGATTTACACCCTTTTTATTAGGATTCAAATATAAGTAATGATAAGAGGAATTAGAATTGGAATAAATATAGCTTATCGTAAATATGAAAAAAATAACCCGCTACAATGCTGCAACGAGCTATTCGTTATGCTTTTTAATGATCCTATTTTATCCAATACTTTTATGCTTCTTTTACTTTATTACGGCGAAAAGAAAACCTATTTGGAATTCCGCGAAAGTGATTAACGACATTTGCTGATGTACATGCAACTGAATGTTTGCTAACCTTTAAAGGTTCGATTATATACGAACGGCTGAAACCATTTTTTTGAAGTTGTTCTATGGATAATCCCTTTTTAGCTAAAGCTTGATCAAATTCTTTCTGCGCAGTCTGTTTAGCCTTAAACAACATCATTTGTATTCTGCTATAAACATTAATTGCCCCATCTCCAGTCGTTTCAATTGGAAGAAAAATCGCTTCAGGGTGAATCTCGGTAATAAGCGATTGAACTCCGTCGGAAACACCTGATGAAGGCATACATCCGAATGGCTTAACAGAAATCGTCATATTTACTTTCCGTTTTTTCACATTAAGTATAAGCTTGCCAACTTCCATATGTCCTTCTCCACCCCTTAGGTGGTTGTTATAGTGGGAGTGAGCGACCTCAGCTATTTCATTCATATCAGGTAAGTGATAGCCACGAAGCCCAATCGCTCTGGCATAAGTATGGAACATCCCGCGGACGGTACGATCGGCTAATTCTAATAATAGTAGACGTTTAATAGGATTCTTTCCTTTTAAACCCTTACTGTTAGAATCAGCTTCACGCAAATTCATCCGTTTGCGAGTATCATATTGCCCCTCCCATATCAAAAATAAGATCCATGCCGTAACAGACTGCACTTCTACTTCAGCGCCTTCACTTTCCAAAAAGTTTTGCAGCTGATAGTTGCCGTCTCCTTCTGTGGTCATCGCCCAGAACTCGCCAATAATGCTTACTTTTGGTTTTACTCTCGTTCTGTCGACTTTTACCGTTTGCAGTTCTTTTCGGCATCGGTATAAAGCTGGTATAAGTTGTTTACGCTCACTGAAAGCTTTGTATAAATGCTGCTTGCAGCGTTCAAGTGCAGCATTGGTAGACCCCTCTTCCACTTCATATGGGCGAATGCGGTATCCTATTGCATTCAAAATATCTCCGATTAATACAGCCTTTAAAAATGTAAGGAAAAATGAACTATCTAATTTAAGCGCTGATTCTTCACCTGTAGCCTGCTTTAAGCCACTCTGCTGCTGAAAGAGCAACACTCGAAACCCATCAAATCCAGCATCCCTAAGTGCTTTCCGATACTCTGTCACATAGGTGCCAAAACGACATGGTCCGCAGGAACCGCTCGTAATAAACAGATACTTGCTCACAATTTCTTCCTTTGATTTACCCTCAACATCTCGAAGATAAGAAAGATATTTGATTAGATTCCCTACAGTAAAATACGTTGGATTACATTGCCCGCGATTCCCAAATTCCTTGCCAAAGCGGAGAGATTCCGTATCCGGACAATCCATGTGTTTTACAGTATATCCTAATCCTTTTAGCGCTCCCTCCATCAAGTAGTCATGTGCCATGGTAAAACCGCCGAAAAGAATAGTAGTAGATTCTTTGTCCTTCTCAAAAAATTGGCGGGGAACCGGATCAAACCATTGTGCTTTTGATTGACCAAGTCCCAATTCTTCTTCTTGTTCAGCTTGATACCGGTTCAATTCTTTCTCAAAATAACGAAGATAATCCGACTGACGGTTCTCCTTAACAACTTCACGTTCTTTTGTTGTACTCACTTTCACATCAGCTCCTTGTTGTGTTATTCAGATATCGCTTTTTTCTCTTCGTTCGGTTGATGTAGTAATTCACGGCGCTTTTTTTCAATAAGTTGCTGCAATTCTATCTTCTTTTGTGCTAAATCCTGAAGCCGCTCCTCATGTAGTCCAAGACTATGCGCATAAGTTTTGACACGAATTTTAATGGAACCGCTCGGCTTATTTGCATCGATATCATGTAGAGCCGAATAAGGAGTGCCGGCTGTTGAAATAATCGAGTCAATCAGCCCATAGGTAGGAGCATCATGACCGCATTTAAAGTTGGAAAGATCCAATACCGCCAGATTAGGATGCCTTGCTGCAAACTTAGCAGCCCAAACTTTCTGAACACTATTTGAACTGAAATTTTCTGGCCATACATCGGTCACTTCCAATGCATGATCCACTCTTCCACTTTCTAAATCACCTTTGAAAAAGCGGCGCAGCCAAGCTTCATCTTTTGGAATGGAGCGCATAGATAGTATCGGATAGCCTAACACCTGAAACTCATCCAATACACTGTGGTTAAGTCCTGGATCCGAGTGATAAGGACGTCCGATCATAAGAATGGCAATGCGATTTTCCACTTCGACTTGTTCAAGGATCATTTTTCCTTTTTCCTGCATCTCATGATCAAAAATCTCCATAGCCTTCCATGCTTCATCTGCTGCAAAATTACTTTCGTCTTCTGTTATTTGTAAGAAATCTGTAAACGCCTCATATAACTGTTTTTTCAGCATATTCGGTTCTGTAAATGTTACCGCCGGATCGTAATAAGTGATCCCTCTTTCCTTGAAAAAGTCCGTTTCTTTCGTAAAAGCGGCTTTAATAACATTAGGAGCCCCAGCAACAATCGGACAGCTCGTGGAATCCACCACATTCTGCAAATGAGTCGGAATATGAGTAATGCATGGGAACACGATCGCATTTAGAGCTTTGCGTTCTGAATGATGTTTGAACAATAAATTATGAATATGCGCTTGTGCTACTTTTGACGGGTAACAAGGATCAATTGAACCGTATTTTCCGCCTTCCTGCCACATTTCCTCACTCGTGTCGTCACTAAATACGATATTTTTTGGATCGATGCCCAGTGTTTCGAAATAAGTGCGCCAAAATGGAGCTGTAGACCAAATATTTAACACTTTCGGAATACCGATGCGAAGCTGTTTCCGCCGTTCCATTGCATCTATTGAAGAACGTTGAAATGAACGGATAAATTTACTTTTACGCATCCCAAAACTTAGCAAACCAGGTTTGATTTTGACATCCTCAATCGTTTGGTCTGACTCAGGCATGGGAACAGGATCGTAGAAATGTCTATACATTCTCCGGGATTCATAATCTACCAGGTTAGGGTATTGTTTTTTCAGCTTGTTGCGCTCTTGAGTCAGCTGAATCATCGCTTCCTTGTTTTCCACCGTTCCCTTCTCACAGCTAAAACCTGAGATATAGCGGGCTGTTTGTCCATCAGGTGCAGTCGTATCGATAAATGTGCGGCTGCAGTTATTCGGACAAAAGTTGCAGCGAGTTGATTCATCATTGCGAGATATATAACTTAAGCCGATTGCTGCATTAAGCCCAAGAAAAGTTGAGTATCCCCGCCGCTTTACTACACGAAGGGTTTCCATGGCAGCTCCAATTGCTCCTGCTTCACCCGTATGCGGATGAACAAAAACTTGCGCATCCGGAACCCGCTCTTTAATATAGTCAACTTGTGCTTTTACAGCAGCCAGATTATGCTGTGTCCCTCCCTGCAGGACAAACTTGCGGCCAAGTTCCGCCATCCGCGGAATTTGCACAACATACTGCCATACATTTTTTGGCAGCACTAAGGCCAGTCCAGCTAAGAGCTCCTCTTTTGCGTAGCCTTCCTTCTGAAAATTTACCCGGTCAGAATCAAGAAATACTGCACATCCATAAGAAAATTTCGGACTCAGATCCGCTTTGAATGCGGTTTCAGCATACTCTTGAACAGGGATTCCAAACTGGTCAGCCATCGCCTGCAACAGCATTCCGTTCCCAGCTGAACATTGATTTGACAAGCGGAAATTCCGGATATCTCCATTTTTCAGAAAAAGGACTTTTATATCTTGGCCGCCAATGTCGCAAATAACGTCAATATCCCCGAAAAAATGGACGGCACTCATCATATGAGCAACTGTTTCCACAATATTGACATCTGCTTTTAATGTCTTTTCCAGGACATCTGCAGCATATCCGGTTGCTCCAAAGCCGATAATTTCAAGCTTGGCTCCAGTTGCATGAACTTTATCGTAAATACGTCCGAGAAGCTCCTTCGTATCTTGAATCGGATTTCCTTTAGAAAGCTGGTATTCTTTAAGGAGAATCGTTCCATGTTCATCAACCAGCACAGCCTTTGATGAAGTGGAGCCCCCATCAAGACCAACTACTGCCTTAACGGTTTGTCCTGGTTCAAAGAAAGCTGGCTTAAATTTAGGAACACTGTACTGACGGCGAAATTCTTCCAATTCCTCTACGTTTTTTACTAATGGCGCACCGGCTTTTTCACCTAGCTTTGCCTTTCGTCCATGGGTAATAAATTTCTTCAATTCTTCTATACCTTTGTAAAGACCCACTTCACTTGGTTCATGAAGTCCATACATGACAGCGCCATACGCAGCATAGTACTGGGAATTTTCAGGAACAAAAATTAGTTCATCAATCGGTATATCTTTCGGATAATTGTATCCCCGCTGTTCCCATGATTCGGGAATTCGTTTGCGCCAACATTGTTGTAGAAAAGGCAAGTATGTATTAGGTCCACCTAACAAGAGAACCTTATGCCGTAATGTATTCCCACGGGTCAGTACAGAAAGGTTCTGCATAACAATAGCATCCGCCAAGGAACACATGACTTCCGAAGAAGGAATGCTGCTTTTCACGAGGTTCACGATATCCGTTTCTGCAAAAACACCGCATTTTGCTGCAACATGATGCAGTTTGGTGTCATCAAAAGCGAGCTTGGCTACTTCTGCTTCAGGCATACCTACTTTAATGATGCACTTATCAATCGTAGCACCAGTACCTGAGGCACATTTGTCATTCATGGAAGTAATGGCCTGCTTATCACCTGTCTCTGCGTTTTCTTTAAAAATAATGATCTTCGCATCCTGTCCTCCGAGTTCAATCACACTACCTACATCAGGATGCAGTTGTTCAACTGACATTGTAACGGCATTCACTTCTTGAACAAACTTGGCACCGATATGCTCCGCAATCGGACCGCCACCGGATCCCGTAATAAACACGCGGATCTTTTCTTTCGGTACTTCAGAAAACTCATTCCCAATACGAACCAAGAATTCCAATACGTTTTCAGCCTGTTTCGTATTATGACGCTGATAATCAGACCACAGAATCTCTTTCGTATTCGGATCCACTACAGTGGCTTTTACTGTGGTAGATCCAACGTCAATCCCAATCATAATATTTTCCACTTGACTTACCTCACATATATGAGTTTTTTAGTTTCTAAAGCATAACATCAATTAATTACACGACCTTATATTTACCACAACTCTAGTTTTTATTACCAATAAATTCAAAAAGTCATGAAATCAAGGAAAAAATAACAAATTTAAACAAATACTCTATTGTGTTCTTTACTCCCAATCTAATTTTTATAGTAAAATAATATTTTTTTAAATTAAGAAGGTTGCACGAAATAAGTTAATATGATTCCGTCCACTTTCCCGTATGGTTTTTAGAATGAAAGCTCGTCGAATGTCGATAATAAATGATATAAAAATACCAAAGGATGATTCCGTGATTTATATCTATAATGATTTCGGTGGAACACATACCACAGCCTTGGCAGCAGCTTATCATTTAAAAAAATTACCTAGTGATCGAAAGCTAACTAAAGAAGAAATACTGAATGCTAACTATTTTAATAAATTAACTAGTTCAGATATGGGAAAGCTCATTTTTCATGGAATAGATGAGGATGGAAATTCTGTTTATACAATAGGTCGAAGATCCTCCAAACTTGTTGTTCCTGCTTTAAAAAACCTAAGCTTATTATTGCAAGATAAATATAATGGTCATGAAAAAATAGTTTTTTCTAACACATCACCAACTGTTCCATTTGCGATGACAATTGGAGGATTCCTTTCTAGAGGGTTGAAAATTGATTTCATCGGTGTCTCGTTATTAGTTTTAGGTGCGAAACAATGCTGTAATGATATTATTCGATTGGTCGAGAACACGAAACAAAAAGGAAAATCGAATAATGAAACTGTGATTGTATTAGAAAATCACGAATTTAAGTAACGATGTAAAGTCATTGCAGTCAAAATTTATAAGCATTGTACTTAATTCACCAATTTATCTTATGCATATTTATTAACAATACAGTTCATTTTAAAAATATAAACTATATAAGGAGTGATCATAGTGAAGAAAGTTAGATATATACCAATGATTTTATTGTTAATACCAGGACTATTTGGATGTAACGCTTTTCAAGCGGATGAAGGACAAAATGGACAAAATGAAAATCCCATCCGAAATGTCGGATACAATCAGGATGATGTCGGTATTCGAGAGATTCGAAACGGTAACAATGACTTTGTTCGTAATAATGATAACGAAAACCGAATGGAAGTTGCTGATAAGGCTGCTGAACGTATAACAGAATTGAACGAAGTAAGGACAGCAAACGTGATTGTTACAAACCAAAATGCCTATGCTGCAGTTGTTTTACGCGACGATACAAAAGGCGAAGTAACAGATCGTCTAGAAAATAAGATAGCTGATAAAGTTAAGGCCGCAGATCCAGATATCCGAAACGTGTTTGTATCATCCAATCCTGATTTTATTGAACGAATGACAGATTACGGAGATAGAATAAATGAAGGCGATCCGATAGAAGGTTTATTTGAAGAATTCAATGAAACGGTTCGAAGAGTATTTCCAAACGCTCGTTGAGACATTAAATCTTTTCTGATTTCTGAAATAAAAGCTTTGTTAAAAATTATTGTTGAATTATTTTTTTTAAAAAAAGGGACTTCAGATGATGAAGTCCCTTTAACGTTAATACACCCGTTATCAAATCCTCTTATATCACCTATGTATGAAAAGGATTAGTTTATCCATTGCTCTAACATTAACTCCTAGTAAAATTTTAAGCTTTCTCCAGAAGATTTCATCATTTCCTTCTTAAAAAAATATAAAACAAAGAAAAGTAAACGGAACCTTTTCATTTAAGAAAGGCTCCTCTAATTCTTAAGATATGGCGTCAACTTGTTTATTACTTTTTCGATTTTTAATGCATTATGATGATACATTTTCTTTGTCTCTTCTGATTCAGTAGCTAAGGAGAACAATTCTAAATCAGCCTGGCATTTTTTTATCATTGCTAACAGCAATGGTATTTCTTGTGGGGAAGCTACTTTTATTTTATCATCAAATAAGTCAACAGTTAATTGACCATAAGTGTCTACTTGAGCCAAATAAACATTTTCAATGCTTACATTCAATTTGTCCAACTCTGTTTCAAGCCACCGTCGATTTCTCCCAGCATTTGCAAGTGGTTCGTCCAAAATTTCTCCATCCATGATAACTGTTTGCGGCTCTTTTTCATTTGGAGTTACTAAACCAAGATCTTTTACTGTAACTGGCCGATTTTCTTTTTTTAATAAAACACTTAAATCACCAGTTGGTTCAAGTACAGCAAATTCCACGTCTGCAACTTGAAAAACATCTTTTCGGCGAAGAAGTTCTAATAATTCATCAGCTGTATATCTTTCTTTCTTTAAATTATCTTCCATCACCTTACCGTCTTTAATAAATATTGTTCCTTTTCCTTCAACATAATCGCTGAATCTTTTGCTTTTTAAAGAAATGATACCTACAAAAAATGGAACAGCCCCAAAAATTAAAATGGAGATTACACCATGCCACATATTCCCTTCAAGTCCCATAATGACTTCTCCGGCAATACTGCCGATTGTAATTCCTGTGACATACTCAAAGAAAGAAAGCTCTGTTAACTGCTTTTTTCCTAATATTTTCGTAATTAAAAACAAAACAACTATAAAGAGAAAAGATCTTACAACAACGTCCAACCACTCAGGCACTGTTAATCACCTCTTGCAATCAATATTAAAATCCTTTGTACTGAAATTCTTCCATTTCTAATTGACCAACACGTATTTTTAAATCCTCTTTTACTTCAGCCATTACCATCATCATTTCATGAAATGTTCTTTTTGCATCTTCATCTTGTGAGGTAATGGCAAGACTAGATAAACTTGCCTCAATGCCTTTTACGGTCGATAAACATTGTTTTACTTGTGCTCCAACTGTCATATTTACTAACTCTCCTATCCTTTTGGTTTAAAGATGATGGCACCTATTAAGCCAAAAATAATCGCAGCAGAGATCCCGGAACTTGTTACTTCAAACATTCCTGTAATAACACCAACAAGTCCGTGTTGCTCTGCCTCCTGCATTGCACCATGAACAAGTGAATTTCCAAAACTTGTAATTGGGATTGTAGCTCCTGCACCTGCAAAAGCGATTAAAGGTTCGTATAAATTAAAGCCATCCAAAAGCGCGCCAACTACAACTAATGTACTTAAAGTGTGTGCTGGTGTTAATTTAAATACATCAAACATTATTTGACCTATTACACAAATTAATCCACCAATAACAAATGCCCAAAAAAAGATCATGCATCACGGCCCCCTAACTCAATTGAAACCGCATGAGCGATACAAGGAATGGTTTCACTTTGTTGAAAAGTAAGAGGCGATAGTAATGCACCAGTAGCTACAACTAACATCCTCTTAATCTCCCCCTTGTTCATACGATTTAGTAAATGACCGTAAACAACAGATGCAGAACATCCGGGACCACTGGCACCCGCTAGAACGGGTTGACCTTCACGATATATTATTAGACCGCAATCTTGAAATTGTTCTTCATTAATCGTAAGACCATGTTTTCTTAGTAAATCGAGAGAAACTTCTCGACCGATATGTGCAAGATCACCTGTTACAATTAAATCATAATAAGAGGGATCAACACCTCTTTCTTTTAAATGCGTTTCAATTGTATCGACTGCTGCAGGAGCCATTGCCCCACCCATATTAAAAGGATCTGTTAAGCCCATATCAATAACTCGGCCAATTGTCGCTGAAGTTACTCTTGGACCTTCACCTTTATCTTTTAATATAGCAACCCCAGCCCCTGTAACAGTCCATTGTGATGTTGGCGGTTTTTGTCCTCCATATTCCGTTGGATAGCGGAATTGTTTTTCTGTTGCAGCATTATGACTTGAAGCACCTGTCATCAAACATGTTGAGCCACCATAATTAACAAGGAAAGCCCCAAGCGCCAAGCCTTCCATCGAAGTTGAACATGCCCCAAATAACCCTAAATAAGGAACATCAAAGGATTTTATCGCAAAACTTGTCGGAGTCATTTGATTAATTAAATCGCCGCCAAGGAAAAATTGGACTTGTTCTTGTTGGACATTTGCTTTTTCCATTGCTTTTTGACACGCTTCCTCTAGCATTACTTTTTGTGCCTTTTCAAATGAATCTTGTCGGAGCCAAATATCATCGTGTAACAAGTCGAAATCTTCTGGAATATTTCCATTAGCTTCGAAGGGTCCGCCAACTGTACCTGTAGATACAATAACTGGTTCGTTTTGAAATAACCATGTTCGATGGCCTATTAACATTATAGACCACCCCATTGAATCAAAATTGTTTTAATCGTTGCAATAACAAAGGCCGAAAACACACCAAACATAATAACTGAACCTGCCAGCTTGAACATATTTCCTCCTACCCCTAGGACAAATCCCTCTGTCCGATGTTCAATAGCTGCTGAAATTACTGCATTTCCAAACCCGGTAACCGGAACTGCTGAACCGGCACCGCCAAATTGAGCAAGCCGATCATATACACCAAAACCTGTTAAGAGCATTGAAAGAAAAATCATCACTGCAACAGTTGGGTTTCCAGCTGTTTGTTCAGTAAAATCAAAATTATATATAAAAAAGGTTTGAATAGCCTGTCCAATAAGACAGATTATACCTCCGACTAAAAATGCCTTTATACAATTTTGTAAAACTGGGCGTTTTACCTCACGTTCATCCTGAAATGCTTGATACTCTTGTTGAGTAGGAGTTAAATTTTTTTTCTTGTTATTTGACATCCTTACACCTTCTTTATGTGAGTTCCTCCGAAAGGCTTTTAATTCTTTTTATTTCTTTTTCAAGATCCTTGTTATTCATGTTTGTATTCTTTGCTTTCTGTTCTAATTTATCGAGTTCAAGAAATATTTTTTTGTCTGTAGATAATGTCACATTATGATTTGGATACTTATCTTTTATTAAGTTATTTAATTTTTTTTCAATTTCTTTTATACGAAATCGATCCATTTGCTTAATTTCAGCTGCAATGAAAATTTCCTTATCAGTATCAAACACTTTAACATCACTAACTTCTTTTTCTTTATCAAGCAATTTTTCAATTTCACTTTCCATATTTACATGATTCATGTCAAGGTGTGAAACGTTTTTTATATTTAAGTTGTTCTTTTCATTATTGTTATTTGCCATGTTACAACCAGTAGCTATCATTAAGATAATGACAATGTGTAACACTGATATATTTCTATGTTTCATCAGAAACACCTCATTCATCATTTGAAAAAAAGGTTGGTTTTAGAACCAACCCCTCAAAGTATTTTTATTGTTTGTATTGAGGCTCTTCGTCTTCGATCTCTTGCAGACGAGGTTCAATACTATCAATTACGGTCTGTGTTTGCTTTGCCGCATTTTGATAAAGTTCCTTTGCTTGCTGATTATCAGTTCCTAATGCAAATGTTTCGAAGCTTGCTTGTGCACTTTTTAACCCGGCTAATGTTGTTTTAACTTGATTCACTACTGTCAAAATTTACTCCTCCTAGAATTTGGTTTTAATTATTAACAATAATAGAATGCTTATAATTGAAAATATTATACGGCTGTTTCTGAAAAGTTTCTTTTATAAAAAATCAAAAAGTTATGATTGAAAATAGTGTTTATCTATAGTTATTTAAAGGAAAATCGCTTAGACGAAACTATTTGAAAGTATTTTTACAAGTGTATGTGAAATATTATCACTTTCTATTGTGTTTAAGTAACGTATTACCTGTTTTCTTTGATGATTCATATTTGACTGTGAATTGAGGTGTTCTAGAATTTGATTTTCAAGGTCTTGATGACGCTGATTTTTCAATAAAAAAACAAGCTCGTTATCTTTTAAATGGTGTAAATTTATTTCCTCTTGACCTGGTAACGCAGAATAAATAAATATTGGCAATCTTTTTCTTAATGTTTCACTAATTGTTACTCCTCCTGGTTTTGTAATAATACCCGAAGCATTTTGATAGAGAGAATTCATTTCCTTTTTGCATGAAATATAAGGTAATGGTGTAATGAAAGGACATTTCAGTGATTGAATGAATTGAAATAACTTACTATTTTCACCACATAAAACAGTGTAATGAACCTGTCCTAGCGGGTTAAGCTTTTTTAGCAATTTTTTAATATTGCCAGTTCCAAGACTACCACCAGAAATGATGATATTTATTTTATTACATTCTATGGGGTGTGTATCTTTACTTGAAAAATGAGGATGTACAGGAATTCCAGTTACATGAATTTGGTGATTTTTAACTCCTTGTTCCAATAAATATTGTTTCACCTCTTGAGAAGGAGCAAAATGAATATCAATATGTGATATCCCCCATAATTGATTGACAAAAAAATCAGTGTAAACATTCATGACAGGTACAGATTGGAGTGAATTTTTTTTCAGTTTATTTAATAAATAAGAAGGAAGTGCATGTGTACAAATGATGAAATCAGGATTGATTTCTTTTAGAACTTTTTTTATGGAACGGAGAAAAAGCAGTTCATATATGAAGTAATTTCTCGATTCAACTCTTTTATTAAACGAAACTCTTCGGTATAACCAACTATATAATGAAGGACAGTACTTAATTGATTTTAAATACATACCAGTAATCATTGTTTCGATGAATCCAAAACTGTAGGATAACAGTTCTATTTTTTCACATTCGCATCGTAACTTACCTTCTTTTAAAGATTCGATCATACTGTCTGCAACTTGATGATGACCAGATGACATTCGTAACAAAGGCATAAACAAAATTTTTTTCATTCCATTCCCTCGGTTCTGAAGTTTTGCCAATAGTTTCTTACCTTTTTTAAAAAATATAAGTGAAAAACAGAAAACCAATACTTCCCACTATTTTTGTTGCAAAAATCCCACTATACTTTAGTTTAGGAGGGGATAATATGATTTTGATTTTCTTTTTGATTTTTCTTATCGTCTTAATTCCTTTAATTTATAAAGCAAATAACAATACAAAAGATGTTGTCATTAATAATATTTCTCTTGAAGAGACAGACGGTAAATTTCTAAATAACCATCTGAAAATTCTTCAGCTTTCAGATTTACATTTAGAAAATATTTCAATATCGCCTCAAGAACTCCGTAAACTTGTAGAAAATGAGCCAATCGACTTAATAGCCCTTACAGGTGATTTCCTCGATCGTAAACGAAGTATCCCTAAGTTAATTCCTTATTTGGAAGTTCTAAATAATGTAAACCCAACGTTTGGAATGTATGCAGTCTTCGGAAATCATGATTACGTATTAAAAGACAAGTACTTTCATCGTTTAAAAGAAACCTTAGAGGAAAATGGTTGTAGAACATTACAAAATGAACATCTTACAATCGAGGTTAAAGGACAAAGGCTTAATATTATTGGAATTGATGATTATAGTACAAACCGCAGTGATCTTCTTCAATCGTATAATGGTTTAGAAGAAGGGTATAATTTAGTTTTAACCCATGACCCAAACCTTGTTTTAGAAATGAAAGAATTTCATTTTGATTATCTTCTTTCCGGGCATTTTCACGGTGGACAAATTCATTGGCCAAAACCATATCACTTAATCAAAATGGGTAAACTGGTCCGAATGAAAATGGTTAAAGGATTACATTATCACAACGGAAAACCTTTTTATATTAGTGAAGGACTTGGACAAACTGGTGTAAATATACGTATTGGTAGCCGACCAGAAATCACTTTTCATACTTTGACCTAAAATAAAAATCCCCAATCTGTATTAGAATGGGGATTTCTATATTTATTATTCGTAATCAATATTTGCCTCTATTTGATCGTTTTATATAAACCATGCCAACAATATTGTACTGTTTCAGCCTTTTTGGTTGCATATTGCAGTATCCAGCCCGATATATCTCTTAAGTTACGATCTTCTTCATTTAAAGGTACAATTCCTCTTCCCATTTCAAGCATAATAAGAATAATTTTCTTATCATACTTTTTCTCAAGTTCACTAAATTCATCAATTATTTTGAAAAAGATCATTTTTACTTTTTCTAGGTCCGCATATGTTTCCAATTCATGCTTAATCCATTCTTCCCATCCTTCTAAAACGATTGCAGAGCTAGAATGGAAAGAACTTTTCCAATTCATAATTGGCCTTTTATCGTATGCACTATGCCAAGTTAAATCATCATATTGCTTTCGAATTATATTTCGTTTTCCTGAATAGGCTCCACCGACAACGAGCTGCAAACCCATTCCCCCCTTATTTCTTGCAATGTCAACCGATATGCCTTTGCATGTTCAACATTGACTTCCCAAATTGACTTAGCAAGCCCAAACATTTGAAAAAGTGAACGAATGACACCACCATGAGTAATAATAAGTATTTTCTTATTTGGAGAAGTGAATTTAATTGATTGAAGATCACTTAAAAAATCAGTGATTCTATCAATTAATTGATAGAGTGATTCTCCGTTTGGAGGTGCTTTTTTCACCGAGTCTGATAGCCACTCTTGATAGCTACTATCATCCTTTAAAGTCTCATACGTAAACCCTTCCCAATTTCCAAAGTTAAGTTCTCTTAATCTAGCATCTACACAAACATGTTTTTGCGGTTGTATATAGTGAAATGTTTCAACACATCTTTTAAGATCACTTGAATAGCAATAGTCAAACATGATGTTTTTCAAAACTTCCCGTAATGGATTTAATTTATTTCGTTCAACTAATAGCAAAGGTATATCTGTATGACCCAAATAACGTTTATCGACATTCCATTTTGTTAACCCGTGACGAACCAAGTATATATCCAAAGTATGAAAAGCCCCCATAATTCTCCTCCTTCAATTGAGGCACCTAATATATCACCGTTCATCCCTTTAAAGTTTTTCTTGATCCAGAAACAAAAGAAAGAGAAAAAGATGATATAAGAAAAAAAGATAATTAACATGGTTGGGAAAAAGAGTGTGTAAATGAAGACCACTATTGTTGCAAAAACAAGTTCCTTAGCAGAAATATGCTGTTTCCATTGATAGGCTAAGCCTTGCTGCTTCAAAACGGGAACAGAATAGAGTATGTAAAGCGGGAGTAATCGACTGCATGCAGGGATCAAAATGAAACATAAGAGTAATTTGTTTTGCTCCATACTATTCTGTGTAAGTAAAAAGTAAATGAAAGTCATTTTCCAAATAAGATGGAAAATGACAGCTAGAACGGCAAAACTCCCTACTTGTGGGTCTTTCATTATTACAAGCTTTCTTTCGTAAGGGGCATTTGAGCCAACTGCATCTGCTACATCCATAAGTCCATCCAAATGTAATCCACCTGTTAATAACACCCAAAGTGTCACGATTAATAAAGTACTCATCGATTCTGGAATAATTGGTTGTGTAAGAGTGATGGTTACTGCCAAAATACCTCCAATAAGTATACCAACGATTCCAAATGATGACAGTGCCCCTTTAATTGATCTCTTTTCCCATGGACAAGCAACAGGGATTGGAATGCGAGTTAAAAATTGTAAGGCTAAAATAAATCCTTGAACGTATTGCTTCATCTTGATCAGCCTTTCCATTTAATGGGAATACCCCCGATAACTTGATAAACACTATTGGCATTTGCCGTAATAAGTGAGTGAACCTTTTCTAATTGATAAATGTATTGATGGATAAAATGACTGTCAGTTGGTATTTCTTCATTAACATCATTTGATACAATGATTAAATGCAGTTGTTTCCTTTCCGTAATTTGAATCCATTTAGAAACCTCGTCCAAAATGAGAGGTAAATCTGCTTGTCCCTTATACAACATGTTATTTAACCAAACAGTTAAGCAGTCCAATAAAATGATTTTATGATCCCTTACTGTAAGTAATACACTTTCAATATCAAGCGGGACTTCGAATGTATACCATACTGAACTTCGCTCTAAGATATGTCTGGTAATTCTTTGTTCCATTTCTTGATCTGTTCGTTCAGCAGTAGCTATATATACCAAGGACTTATCATGATCTTTATTAGTTTCTGTTCTAATTTGTAGTGCATATTGTTCTGCAAACGTACTTTTACCTGAACGCGCACCACCAGAAATAAATGTCAGCATTTTTTCTCTCTCCATAGACGCAATGTCTGCAGCAAATAGGTATTTTCCTTCTCACTGCGAACGGCTAATCGGATAAACTTACCATCAAGTCCTCTGAAGTTGTGAGTATGTCGAGGAATGATGTTATTTTCAACTAAAAAGGTAAACAATTGTTCACTTGTATCTTGTTGATTCTGATCTTTTAATAGATAAAAGTTCACCTGCGTCGGAGAATAATAAAAATCTAATTTTGTTAGTTCAGATTTTATATCGTTTAGCTGTCTGTTCAACCACGTTTTAGTTTCATTAATAAAGCTGTCTTGTGTTAATAGACTCGGCAATAATGATGTGACAACACCATTTACACTCCAGGGAATCTGATTTCTTTTTAATAGATCGATCATTGCAGGCTTTGCAATGATATATCCAAGTCTAAGGCTTGGAATCGCATAGATTTTTGTTAATGACCTTAGGAGAATTAAATTTGAATATTGCTCAATTAAAAAGGATAAGTCCTCAATATGTGATGGTAAAAAGTGAATAAATGCTTCATCTACAACAATCATGGTATTACACTTCGTTCCTTTTTCCAATAAAGCTTTTATATCATGTAAATCAACAACTGTACCTGTTGGGTTATTAGGCCGACATAGAAAAACAACATCCACCTCCTCCATTTTGTTTAAAACCTTTTCAAGTGGAAATGAAAAGTCCTTTTCAGGTTGAAGAGTAAGATATGACAATTCTAAATGATACACCTTGCAAGCTCTTTCGTATTCTGAGAATGTCGGTTGGATAATCAATGCTTTTTTACCTGTAAACATTTGAGCAATAAGAAAAATTGCCTCAGCTCCACCATTTGTTAAAAGTACCTGTTCTTGTTGTAAACCTTCATGTAAAGCTATTAATTTCGTTGCTTCTTGATAGTCAGGATCTGGATACTTTTCGAATTCGGTGAATGTTTTGATCAACTGCTCCTTTAAAACTAGTGGGGTGCCAAGTGGATTAATATTTGCACTAAAGTCAAAATATCTATCTTCTTGTTTTATTCCATTCAATTCCAAAATTCTTTTAGGCTGCCCTCCGTGATTAGGCCATTTCATTTTTTTCACACCTCTCTGATATAAAGGATGATTGTTACTAGGAATATAAATATAACAAACATAATCCAAGTACCATGCATATAAATGATTGTTTTCGATATATCGTTCGGTTGTAGTCTTCGAATGGGATCGCCCATTTCTTTTCTATAGGAAGCAACACCTTTGTAACTATTCATCCCACCTAATACTACACCTAGTAAACCTGCGGTCATTGCTTCAGGCCAACCACTGTTAGGACTAGGATGTTTTTTAGCATCGCGAAAAGTTATTAGTAGACCATTCCATTTCCTCGACTTTGGCACTCCCCAAGAAAATAGCCACATCAAAAACGCAGTTAATCTTGCAGGGATCCAATTTACAAGATCATCCAACCTTGCAGAGGCCCAGCCAAATTGCTCATATTTTTCATTTTTATAACCGACCATTGAATCCAACGTGTTTGCTGCACGATAAGCCATTGCCAATGGTGCTCCTCCTATTAATGCGAAACATAATGGAGCAATAATAGCATCAACCGTATTTTCCGCCACTGTTTCAACTGCCCCGCGAACAACTTCATGTGATGGAAGTTGTTCTGTATCTCTCCCAACAATGTAGCTTAATCTTTTTCTTGCTACAACAAGATCACCCTTTATTAAGAGAATCATGACTTCTTTGCCCGCTTTATGTAAACCATTGATCGCAATCGTTGTAGAGATCAAATAGATTTCTGTAATGAGTCTTATATATGGATGGAGTTGATCTAATAAATAAAGGATACTATTTACGAGCGTAAACGTTCCTCCAACAATAGTCAGGGTTAAAAATACTCCTTTCCATTTACGGACTTTTCCCTTATTTAACCTTTTGTCAAAAAACGATATTGCTTTGCCGATCATCACTACGGGATGTGGTAACCATTTAGGGTCCCCTATAAATAAATCAACAACAATTGCAGCAATCAACAAATAAAAATGAAACAGTAAGATGTTTATCATAGCAGAGCACGCCGGCTTTCATATTTTCCTATTGCATCAACAAGAGCTTGATAAACGGACAAACCAATTCCTTTTCCAATCACTGTACCTGACCCTGTGTAAGGAGTTGGTTCCCCTTTTTGTGTTGATGCAACAAGTGTACAATCAGTCGATGTACCAGTCGCGATTGTTTGAGTAACTGGATCTTTAATATGTAAGTCAACAAATGCCTTCGTTTTTGCTTCTGTAACAGATTGAACAGCATTAACTAGTGCTCCATCAGTCAAATGTGCATCAATAAAAACCATAATATTGACCGTTCCAATTTGTATACCTGTATCAACTGATTTTTTGGCTGTGATATCAACGGCATTACCAACACCAGCTGTAATAACTGTTAGTATTTTAATGCCTTCATATTCCTTTTCAACGATACTAACATCTTTCAAGTTTACTGCTGTCATCATCCCAATTGTACTATGCTCGCAAATATTTGCTTGCTTTAGCCAGCTTATAATATCGATTCTAGGATTTGAACAGTTATAGTTATTTTGAACATGAAAGTTACAAAAATTAGTGCTCCACTGTATTCCTTCTCCTAGAACTCCATTTGATATAGTTCTTAATGGATGACTAAATTGAAGATGAATATAATGATCCGTTTGATTTAGATCGTATTCAAGTCTTGCATGGTCTTCATCTACTTGATTTGGTATGACTGTAATTTGAGGCTTCGGAATAATAGGGTGTTCGTACGTCTTTAGGGCAACTTCATAAACATTACTTAGTTGATTTTCATTCTGTAAAAGAGAAAGTTCACCTGACTCAACTAATTTTCCTTTTTGTAATAAACCAATCTTATCAGCAAATAATGCGGCTGTATTTAAATCATGTAAAATAGCAACGATTGTTAATTGATACATCTTTTGATATTCTTTTAACTGCTGTAGCATCATGACGGTGTGTTTTATATCCAAATGATTAGTCGGTTCATCTAAAAATAGAATCTTCGGTTCTTGAGCAAGCGCCTTTGCTAATAAAACACGTTGTTTCTCCCCTCCACTTAACCATTTAAATGGCTTTTTACGAAAACGAAAAACATCTGTTTGTTTCATTACATTATCAACGACACGTCGATCTTGGTAGGAAATATGTTTCAAAAAGCCTTTTTGATGTGGATAACGCCCCAGCATGACAATTTCTTCAACACGAAAATCAAATTCAACTTTAGCTTCCTGTGATAAAACTGCCATATTCTTTGCTCTATCGATAGTTGAATAAGAATGAAGCGGCTTATCAAAAAGGGTAATTGTGCCACCTTGGTTTGGAAGAACACCCGTTATTAATTTTATTAGTGTAGTTTTTCCACTACCATTTGGACCAATAAGGGCATAAAAATTTCCCTTCTCAATGGTTAATGTCAGATCTTTTATAATTAACGTTTTCTGATAGCCTCCAAATAAGTTCTTTATTTCAATCATGGTCTATTCCCTCCCGATGCGTTCCTTAATCAATAATAACGCAAAGACTGGCGCACCGATTAACGCAGTGATCACACCAATTGGCAGTTCACTCGGTTCGATGACTGTTCTTGCAATTAAATCAGCAATAATCAAATATCCTCCTCCGATCAGCATTGATAAAGGGAGAACATGCCTATGATTAGGCCCGATTAATAAACGAATAAAATGTGGGATAACCAAGCCGACAAATCCAATTGATCCAGATACCGAAACCGCTGCACCTGTTAATAATGAAGCGCCTATAATAATGAAAATTTTCCCTTTCTGAACATTTACCCCCAAATGTTCAGCCGATTCTTCACCTAAGGCGAAAGCATTTAATTCCCTTGAACGCAGTAACAAAAAAAGTGTGCCAATAAAAAAGAAAGGAATAAGTAGTTTTACATGACTCCAGCCTCTCATCCCTACATTCCCCATTAACCAATATAAAATCTGGCCAATATCCTCACGTGAGCTTAATGCAATGATTAAAGAATTAACTGCACCAATGAAAGAGGTTACGATAATCCCTGCAAGAATAATCGTTTCAATTGAAAGTTTTCGATTTGATAAATGAGTCACTGCAAATACAATCATCATTGCAAAAAAACCACCAATAATTGCGATAAATGGTAATGTGTACGTTCCAAGAAATGGGATTGTTAAATTAAAATAAAGGACAATAACCGCACCTAATGAAGCACCTGAAGAGACACCAATTGTGAATGGATCTGCTAAAGGATTTCGTAATAACCCTTGGAAGGCTGACCCTGCAAGCGATAAAGCAGCACCTACAAAAAACGCTAATAACACTCGAGGTAAACGAATGTCCCAAATGATTTTCTCAGCAATCATTGGAATTTCATCATTAAATAGGCTTATACCAACTAGTTTTGTTGATAAAATATCAATGATCAGTGTAATGGGATAATGGACACTGCTAATAAATAAACCGAGGAGTGCTGTACAAATGACAAACACTCCGCTAAATACATACATCCAAACGATTTTATTTGCCAAAGATTTCCGGATAAATGAGCTTTGCAAGTGTTTCAACCCCATCAATTAATCTTGGACCTGGTCTCGTTACAGTATCATTATTTACATCAAATACCTGTTCGTTCTTTATTGCAGGCATTTCCCCCCAACCAGAGCGACTTAATACTTGGTCTGCAGGCTTTTCAATATAGTATCCATAAGTTGTAATGATAACATCAGGATTCAATGTCACAATTTCTTCTTCCGTCATTTTCACCCAGCCGGTTTGTTCACCAGCCGTATTGATTGCATTAATTGACTCTAACATTTCATGAAGGAACGTATTCTGCCCTGTTGTAAAAATATCAGGAGCAGGTGATACTTCAACCCATACTTTTTTCTTTTTCGTTACAGCTTTTGCTTTTTCTTGTATTTCAGCTAAGCGGTCCTTCATATCTTTCACAATGCGATCAGCCTCGTCTTTAGCTCCCGTTACTGTGCCAATTAAAGAAATTGAATTGTACACATTTTCAAATGATTCTGCACTCCCAATAACAATGACCTCAATACCAGCATCTTTAAATTGCTTTAATATATCTGGATTGTTCTCATGTTGAAAGTCTGTTACTAATGCAAGGTCAGGCTGAAGTGCCAAAATTTTCTCTACATTTAATTGTTGGTCTCCGATCTTTTCAATCTTTTCCGCTTCAGCAGGATAATTACTGTAATTATCAACACCAATAAGCTTATCACCTTGACCTAGTGCAAAGGTAATTTCAGTATTACTTGGGATCACGGATACAATTGTTTGCGGTTCTGACTCAATTGTAACTTCTTTCCCTGTACCATCTGTAACAGTAACAGGGAATGCCGATTCTTTTTTTTCATTATTCAACTCTGTAGATTCTTTCGCGGTTTCCGTCTTATCTGCTTTGTCTTCGACATTTCCACACCCGATTGTGAAAATCATCGTCAAGGCAAGCATAATGACAAAGAACAGCGATTTCCTTTTTAGTGATGTCATTCTCAACCACTCCTTAATTTTTTATGAATACAAAAAAACGCCTATTCACATGGAAAAGGCGATAAATGCAAAAAGAAAATAGTGGTTTCTATGTAAGTGATTAGAAGACACCAGCATTTTAAAGCCACCCTTTTCCTCGAAGGATACTTTTACGAAACAATAGGCAGGTCTCCTGGCTTACGTATCATCATAATAGCTAACCCTTCCCATATCATTTAATACAGTGGGTGTATGAAGCTACATTCAACGTTTACAGTGGCGGGACCGCGTTGGAATTTCACCAAACTTCCCTATTATCCTAAAAAATTACTACATTTAAGGACCTATTGTTGAATATTCGTTTTTTTGTAACATGGATTATTATAAAAGAAGATATATAACCTGTAAATGAATATTACTATTATTTGGACGATAACCTTTTATTTGCGATGTTTGCCGATTTAAATGTTTCCATTTCCTTCATCATATTTGTTGCTGCTTTAAGCAATGGATATGAAAGAGCAGCCCCTGTTCCTTCTCCTAATCTCAAGTCAAGATCTAAAAGAGGTGATTTATTAAGGAATGAAAGTGCACGTGAATGACCTTGTTCTTTAGACATATGGCCGGCAATAAGATAATCGTTAATTTTCTCATCTAAAAGAACGGCTAATAGAGCAGCAGACGTGCTAATAAAGCCATCTAAGATGACTGGAATTCTCCGTTCAGCAGCCTTTATCATGGCTCCAGTCATTCCAGCAATCTCAAGTCCGCCTACTTTTGATAAAATATCGATTGCATTTTTTTGTTTCGGTTTTCTATCCTTAATTGCATTCATAATGACTGTTACTTTCTTTTTTCTTTCCTCTTCAGATATGCCTGTACCTAAACCTACAACTTCCTCAACAGGGCTGTCTGTAATAACTGATACAATCGCACTCGCTGTTGCTGTGTTACCGATTCCCATTTCGCCAAGAATAATACAATTTGCTCCATCATTAATAATATGTTCTACCATTTCCATTCCAATGATGATCGCTTGATAAACCTCATCCTCTGTCATGGCATTTTCAAATGCATAATTGTTGGTTCCGTATTTAACCTTTTTCTGTAGCAGCTTTTCATGATTAATATCTACGGCAACCCCAATATCAACTATTTTTAGTAGAGCATTTATTTGTTTAGAAAAGACATTTATGGCTGCACCGCCATTTAAAAAGTTATGTACCATTTGAGCAGTTACTTCTTTTGGATAGGCAGATACACCCATGTCACTTATACCGTGGTCAGCAGCAAATACAACAATACCTGGACGGCTAACTTCCGGATAAAGTTGATTTGTTATTCCTGATAACTGAATAGCTAAGTCTTCTAATTTACCTAAACTTCCAATCGGCTTTGTTAAGCTATTAACATAGTCTCGTGCTTCCTGAAGTTTTTCTTGACTTGGCTTTTGGATCGAATGAAGCGAAGTTTGAATAATGTTATTCATTTATTGTCTCTCTTTTCCTTTAGGGTATTGTTCAATGATTTTATGTAGACGATCGATATCAATAGCATCTCTTACAGTGTTAGCTAAGCGGTGAAAATCACTTAATTGTTTATCAACATATGATTCTCGATTTAAACTAGTGGGTAAGCCCTTCTTTTTTCTAATTAAATCTAAAAATATCTTTCTAAATTCGTCGTTATGAAAAATTCCATGTAAATAGGTACCTATACACGTTTCTGATTTATTTTTATAGCCATCTGCCCCATTAGCTAATATGATTAAAGACTGTAAGCTTGAGCTTGCTATTGTTTGGCCCATATGAATTTCATATCCAGCTACATCAACCTTTTGTCCATTTATCGTTAATGTACCTTTTGTACGATTTGTTGCTTTTTCGTTCGTTAATATTGTCTTTAAAGGCAGTAAGTTTAAACCTTTTATCCAACCCTTTTTTGATTCCACTTGATATGGATCTTCAATTGTTTCACCAAGCATTTGATATCCACCGCAAATCCCAAATACACTTGACCCTTTTTGATGGGCTTTTTTTATTTCTTGATCAATCCCTTTCTCTCTTAAAAACAATAGATCTTCAATCGTATTTTTGCTGCCTGGTAAAATAATGATATCAGGCTGCTCCAGATTGATGCCCTTGTTTTCCCTTTTCCATTTCCGGTAAAAATCAGTGTAAATCCCTTTTGTCTTTCTTCCATTCAAATTCCTCCAATACATAAAAAGCGTCTTTCCTTAGCGGAAAGACGCGAGTTTAAAAGATTAAGAGCAAATAAATAATAAATAGTCAGGTACTCTTTTCTTTCAAATCACCTTTCCTCGAAGGATTCTTTGAACCAACAAATAGGCAGGTCTCCTGACTTACACATCTATGCTGCTACAACTCCCTTCCCATAATATAAACATTACAGTGGGTTCATGTTGTATCGCTCGTGATTACAGTGGCGGGACCGTATTGGATTTTCACCAACTTCCCTATTATTCTTAACAATGTTAAGAACCTATTTGTGAAATTATTCATTTTTGGTTTTAGGAGCTTTAGGTTTAACCTTTTAGAAACTCCTTTCTTAATATATACATACATTCTTCATCAAAGCAACAACATTCAGACTATTGTTTTCCTTGATTCGAAATGAATGATGTTTTTTATTACATGTGATAATATCTTAAATATTGAGAAGATCGAGTGATAAAATTATATAAAAATTGTCAAAGCTGTGGAATGCCATTTTCTAATGATAAACAAGGTGGTGGATTTGAACATGACGGACCATGATGGTACCTTTACAATGCCAAATCTTACAGTAGTAGAAATGAAAAATAGAGTCAAAGTAAAAATTGTTGAATTAGGTATACCGAAATTTATCGCATCATTGTTGACTAGAAACATTCATAAGCTTGAACGGTGGAAATAGAATTTTTTCTATCATTTCCTCTAAAAATATTAAGTACTGAACAACGAGATACCTAAATTCTTCAGCTTAATAAAATAACAAAGCCAAGCCCGTATTTTTCTACGATCTCGGCTCCATTTTATTTGTATTTATCATTTATTCTGACATTTCTACTAGAAGTTCATTTATGCAGACTTCACACACACCATAAATATCGTGTTTTTCTTCAACTATTTCTTCCATTCTTCCGCAAACTTCACAAATTTTCAAAACCATCTCATCACCTCATTTGAGCATATTGCTAAAGCCTTTCTTTTTCTATCCATTTTTGTTTTCATAATATCCCCTATCTTTCATTAATTATCCATAAACAATAAGTTTATACTCTTGTTTTACATTTTATTTTTATTGACGAGTGAATTATCAGCATAGAAATACTCCTTTCACAAAGAATACTAAGAGTGAACAATTGGGAGGGACGCGTATGTCTTCAGAAATGAAGGAAAAATGCGGGGTATTTGGAGTTTTTAATCACCCTAAAGCAGCAGATTTAACTTACTATGGACTTCATGCTCTTCAGCATCGTGGTCAAGAAAGTGCTGGAATTGTTGCGAGTGATGGAAAAGCTTTCCGTCATCATCGGGGCATGGGATTGGTTACTCAAGTTTTTTCTCGAGATACACTTGATAAGCTTGTTGGAAATATGGCAATTGGTCATGTTCGGTATTCAACATCTGGTCAAAGTTTATTAGAAAATGCACAACCACTCGTATTTAAATATAGTGAGGGAGGATTGGCAGTAGCACATAATGGTAATTTAGTTAATGCAAGAGTAGAACGAGATGTATTACAACAACAGGGCAGTATTTTTCAAACGACAACAGATACTGAAATCATTGCTCATCTCATTGCTCGTTCAAGTAAAAAACATTTTGATAAGGCTGCACCTGATATACTTAATCGAATTGATGGATCTTTTGCACTGCTAATCATGACGGAAAAACAAATGCTGATCGCACTAGACCGTCATGGATTACGGCCTCTAAGTCTAGGTCGAATAGGCGATGCCATTGTCGCAGCTTCGGAGACTTGTGCCCTTAATGCTATTGATGCAACATTTTGGAGAGATGTGGAACCGGGCGAATGGCTTCTAATTGATGAACATGGAATGAAAACAGGACGTTTCGCACCTAAGAGTGAAAAATCCCTTTGTTCATTTGAATTTGTTTATTTTGCCAGAGCAGATAGCATTATCCATGGGAGAAGTGTCTTAACAATTCGGAAAGAACTAGGACAAATTCTTGCTAAGGAACACCCCGTTCAAGCAGATGTAGTTGTAGCTGTCCCTGATTCTAGTATTCCAGCAGCAATCGGTTATGCCCAAGAATCTGGTATCCCTTATGAAGTTGGTCTGATAAAAAATCCATATGTCGGACGTTCATTCATTGAGCCAACCCAAGAATTAAGGGAACTGGCAGTCCGTCTTAAATTAAGTACGGTTGAAGAAATTCTAACGGGAAAAAATGTAGTCCTTGTAGATGATTCAATAGTACGAGGGACTACAAGTAAGCGAATTGTACAATTACTTCGGCAAGCTGGAGCTAAAGAGGTTCATGTAAGAATTAGTTCACCAATGGTTAAAAATCCTTGTTTTTATGGTGTTGATATGCCTACCAAAGAAGAATTATTTGCAAATAGACATGAAAAAGAACATGAAATGGGAAAGGCAATTGGTGCTGATTCTTTGGCATTTTTAAGTACTGAAGGGTTACTTAAGGCAGTTGATGTTAATCTTGCAGAAACAAGTAATCGTTGTATTGCATGTTTCAGTGGGGCTTATCCAACAAAATTATATCTTAATTGACGATATTAGTTATAGGCAGACAGAATTCGTTTTTCTTTTCTGTCTGCCTAATTGAATTTTATAGGAAAGTCAATGTTGCACCTAATTCTTCGATATGAGCCCTATCTGCCCACATAATAAAGAATTGATAGTTATTTCCATCGATCTGGATTGGAATTGGGTATTTTATAATCAGAGCAGATTGTTCTTTCATCTCAGCTGATTGATCTTGAGATGGGACTATTAAACATGCATCTTGTTTTTGAATGTTAACTTTTTTAATTTCTGGTTGTGTTCCATATGGCATTAATTGATGAAAAGCCTCTTTATGACAAACTTCATCGATCGTTAAATTCCCTGTAATAGCAGAAAGTTGAAAAAAACCATCTGTCCCTTCATATCTTTCCTCGTTAACTTTTACCCAATCCACAGGGTAGTTAAATTGAACTTTTAATAAATTGTTTACATAAGTCTTAGATAAATGTGAATTGTGTAATGAAGACCATTGTAATGCAGTAATTTGAGTACCTTTTACTAATTGGATCGGAACAGGATTGTTGATGTCAACAACCCATATTTCACTAGCATTTCCTTGATCATCACATCCTGAGAGATAGCTAATTTTCCGACCATCGGTTGACCAGGTGACAGGTGTTGCAAAGCAATTAGATATAGCCAACGTCCGATCGTTTTCGCCACTTCTTCCGGTTGAACGAACAAGAGAAAAATAGCCTTTATCTTCAAATGCAGTTGCACTATAAGCAATATTTTGAGAATCTGGAGACCATTCTGGGAAATAGTTTTTAGCAAGCGGTCCACCTTTAATTTCAATTAATCTACCAGTTGATAATTCAATCGTATGAATGATTGATATACTTGCACCAGGTGTTGTATAAAGGACAAATGTCCCATCAGGTGATAGCCTAACATTGTTATACCGCCCCTCTGTGTTTCTTGTTAGCTGTTGTTTTCCTGTTCCATCACTCCGAATTCGAAATAACTGACTTATTCCAGCTAGATCAGGGGCTTGAAATAAAAGTTCTTCTCCGCTCGGAAACCATTCGGCATCACTTGCACCTGGTTGATTTATTCTTTCTACTTGATGTGTGGTGACATCATAAATGATAATATATTGGTCTTTTATATATACAAGCATATGGCTGTCAGGAGACCAATCTAAATGAACACCTAATTCTTCAGTAAACTGATCAATTCTAGCGATATCTTTTTTGTCTAAATTTATAACGTAAAGAATTTTATCCTTTCCAACAAAAGCAATTTTTTTACTATCATTTGACCAGTATGGGAGTGAAAAGTTATCAGCTAAACCATTTGTAAGTTTGACATTCGATCCATCACCAGGATTATAAAGCTTTATATCAAATCTTCCTTCGCTGAATGCCGTATAAGCGATCAATCCTTTATCACCAGGAGGAGCATATGGTATTTGCAGCCTCATTCCAGGAGAAATAACATTTGATTGTAATTTATTTACATGTTTTATTAAATCTGGTCTATTTCGCTTCCTAGTTTTGACATTAAAACGACTTGCAAGCTGATACAATGTATCTCCTCTTTGGACAATATAGAATAGAATACCAGGTGGAATCTTCAACAACTGACCGACCTCAATAATATATGGGTCCTGTAGCTGGTTTTCTGCAATGATGACAGATTGTGGAACACCAAAAAATTGTGATAATTTGAATACTGTATCACCTTGGTTAACTCGTATCATATTGACTCCAGGTGGAATGGAGAGTTGCTGACCAATATAAATTGTATAAGGCGGTGTTAACTGATTTGCAGAAATGATGGTTTCGACAGGTAGCTCCCAGCGTTTCGCAATTTGAAAAAGAGAATCTCCAGCACGGACTGTGTAAAACAATTGCATGTTTCTCCCTCCTTTGTCATATAATCTTTCCTTCTCCGTATTTTAAATAAAGAATAAATATTGTTTCAGTACATATTTCTAAAAGAGAATGATGTAAAAATAAGAATTCCTTAAAGTATATTTTTTGATGGAATAGGAGTATTCCTTTTTTGTATAACTCGCTTCATCATTTGCTTTCAAAAAATAATTGTTTATATAAAGTTTTTTTCACTTGATTAAAAAGAATTAAAAAACACATGGAGAATAGTAGGAATCCATGTGTTTTTTAAATAATAAGAGATTTTTATATATATAAAATAGTAAAAGAATCATTTTACTTTTTCAGATAGGCTTCAATAAAATTTGTCGTTGTATGACCTGAATGAAAGGAGGGATGAGCAATTATTTCTTTAAGCATCGGGATATTCGTTTTTATGCCTTCAATTTGATAATTTGCTAGGGCAACTTGAAGACGAGCAATTGCTTCGCTGCGATTTTCTCCTGTTACAATCATTTTTGCAATCATTGGATCATAATACGGCGAAACGATCGATTTGTCATGTACACCTAATTCATGACGAATACCTTTATCAGTTGGAATTTGTAATTTTGTAATTTTCCCAGGGGATGGATAGAAAGTTAGCGGATCTTCAGCATAAATACGAACTTCAATTGCATGACCATTTCGTTTTACATCAGCTTGAGAAAAATTCAATGGATTTCCTGCCGCAATACTAATTTGTTCAGCAACCAGATCCAATTTTGTTATTTCCTCTGTCACAGGATGCTCGACCTGGAGACGGGTATTCATTTCAAGAAAATAGAAGTTTTTTTCCTCATCCATCAAGAATTCAACAGTTCCAGCATTTTTATAACCAATGGATGCTGCTGCACTTACAGCTGCTTCACCCAATTTTCTTCGCGTTATCTCATCAAGAAACTGTGATGGTGCCTCTTCTACAACCTTTTGATGGCGACGTTGAATTGAACATTCACGTTCCCATAAATATACGTTGTTTCCAAAACCATCTGACAAAATTTGAATTTCAATATGCCTTGGATTTACAATGTATTTCTCAATAAACATCGCCCCGTTACCGAAAAAGTTTATTGCCCGTTTTTGGTTCCCCTCAAAGGCTGCCATAAGCTCCTCATTATTTTCAACAATTTGCATTCCGATACCGCCACCCCCCGCTGATGCTTTAAGCATAACAGGGTAGCCTAATTGATTAGCTTCTACTACCGCTTCCGCTGCATCAGCTAATGGGTATTCAATACCTGGAACAATTGGAACTCTCGCTTCAATCATTGCCTTTCTTGCTTCAATTTTGCTGCCCATTCGAGTTATGACATCAGGTGAAGGACCGATAAAAACAAGTCCTGCTTGTTCACACCGAATAGCAAAAGCAGCATTTTCTGATAAAAGCCCATATCCTGGATGAATAGCTTCAGTTTTTGATAATTGAGCAATTTCAATTATTTTATCAATATTAAGATAGCTTTCTACAACTCTAGGACCTCCTAATAAGTAAGTTTCATCTGCCATTTTTACATGTAAGGCATTTTCATCTGCTTCTGAATAAACAGCGACCGTTTTGATTCCTAGAGATTTGCACGTACGAATAATTCGAACTGCAATTTCTCCGCGGTTAGCTATTAGAATTTTATTGAACATATTTCGCCTCCCTCATCCTACTTAACAACCAATTTGTTTGGCAATAACCATCCTTTGTACTTCAGACGTTCCTTCCCCTATTTCCAAAAGCTTTGCGTCACGAAAGAATCGCTCAACCTGATATTCTTTCATGTAGCCATAACCACCATGGATTTGTATCGCTTGATCACACACTTTCATGCACATTTCTGTAGCAAATAATTTTGCAATGGCTGCTTCTTTTTTAAATACTCTACCTTGGTCTTTTAACCATGCTGCCTTAAAGACCATATTTCTTGCTAATTCTATATTCATCGCCATATCAGCAAGTTTAAACTGAATCGCCTGGAAAGATGAAATACTTCTGCCAAATTGCTTCCGTTCTTTCGCATACTTTAATGATTTTTCATAAGCACCCTGTGCAATTCCAACAGCCATTGCACCGATTCCAATCCTTCCACCATCTAATGTAGCTAAAAACTGTTTGTAGCCATTCCCTTCAACTCCAAGTATATTCTCTTTAGGGATTTTAACATTTTCTAAAAAAAGTTCAGTTGTATTCGATGCATGAAGACCCATTTTTTCATAATGATTATTAATCGTAAAGCCTTGTGCATCAGTTGGTACGATAAATGCGCTTATACCATTTGTTCCTTTTGTTATATCGGTCACAGCTGTGATCGCAAGGTTTTTTGCATAACTAGCGTTTGTGATAAAACATTTAGATCCGGAAATGATCCATTGATCATCATGTAACATAGCCTTTGTCTGTGTTCCTCCTGCATCAGAACCTGCATTTGGTTCTGTCAGACCAAATGCACCTAAATACTCTCCAGTACAAAGTGGTGTTAAGTATTTCTTTTTTTGTTTATCTGTTCCAAACATGTAAATAGGTGCTGCTCCTAACGAGATATGTGCAGAATACGTGATCCCTGTTGAAGCACAAACTCTACTTAACTCTTCAACTACGATAGCAAAGCTAATATAATCAGCCTCACCGCCACCATATTTTTCTGGAAAGGGCAGACCGAGGATGCCAAGGTCTGCTAAATCCGCAAATATCTCAAGCGGAAAAGTTGCAGTCCGATCCCTTTCATCTGCATCCTTTGCAACTTCTTCCTCCGCAAAATCATGGATCAATTTACGAATCATGACCTGTTCTTTTGTTAAATCAAAATTCATATTTTTCAATCCCTTCTTTTAAAAAAGCGAGACATATCGCACTAAAGAATGACAGTTTGAGCTTTCACCGAACTTGGGCGTCCTATTCTCCGTGGATTTTACAGTCTTTTATCCAAACCTATCACTTTATATCTCATTAAATCTTGTGCGGCTAGGCTTTAACCCCTGCTAAGAATGACATTAGGTGAATCAAAAACACTTTACTTTATACAGGATAAACAGGATGTTTACGATCTGTAAAAACAACATATTTAGACATATACATATCAAATCGTTTAAGTAGTTCATCTCTTAGCGAATTGCCTGAAATAACCCCATCAATAACCATTTCTGATGCTAACCGATAAATATCAATCTCTTGACGATACTCTTCACGCTTTTGATTAATGAATATACTTCGTTCTTCTTCAGGTAATTCAGCAATTTTATTTGCGTATACTGCATTAACAGCTGCTTCAGCACCCATTACTGCTATTGAGGCAGTAGGTAAAGCTAAACAACAATCTGGTTCAAATGCAGGACCTGCCATAGCATATAGTCCAGCACCATAAGCCTTCCTAACAATAATTGAAATTTTTGGCACTGTTGCTTCAGACATTGCAGCAATCATTTTTGCCCCGTGACGAATAATACCTGCTCGTTCTACTTTTGTACCGATCATAAATCCTGGAATATCTGCTAAAAATAATAAAGGAATATTAAATGCATCACATAATGTGATAAATTTCGCTGCCTTATCAGCGGAATCGTGAAAGAGTACGCCTCCTTTAATTCTTGGCTGGTTAGCAATTATTCCAATCGATTGACCATGCAACCTACAAAAACCTGTAATTAATTCTGGTGCGAATAATTTTTTGATCTCCAAAAACGAATTTTCATCAATAATTCGTTCAATGATATCCATCATATTAAATGATGCATTTTGATTTTTTGGAATTATTTCTTCAACAGATTTTTCAAAGGCTGTAGGAAGTGCAGCTTCATGAAGTGGAGGTTTTTGGGAAAAATTAGCTGGAAAATAGGATAAATAATTACGTGCAATCAAAATTGCTTCTTGTTCGGATTTAGCTAAAATGTCACCACAACCAGATACAGAACAATGCATTTTCGCTCCGCCCATTTCTTCAAGAGAAACTTTTTCACCAATGACCATTTCTGCCATTCGAGGTGACCCTAAATACATTGAAGCGTTACCATCAACCATTATGACAACATCACAAAAAGCAGGAATATAAGCACCTCCTGCTGCAGAAGGTCCAAATAAAATGCAAACTTGCGGAATTTTCCCTGATAATTTCACCTGATTGTAGAAAATTCGACCAGCACCTCGACGACCTGGGAACATCTCAAGTTGATCCGTAATCCTTGCACCCGCAGAATCAATTAAATAGATCAGGGGGATATTAAGTTTTTCTGCTGTTTCTTGGATCCGTATCATTTTTTCGACCGTTCTTGCTCCCCAAGAGCCTGCTTTAATCGTAGAATCGTTCGCGATGATACAAACTGTTTGCCCATTTACCTTTCCCATACCTGTAACAACACCATCTGCAGGTAAATCACTTGTCAGACAATTTGCAAAAAGGGCATCTTCTACTTGGATCCCTTCATCAAAAAGTAATTGTAACCGTTCCCGAACAAACAATTTCCCTTGGGCTGCATTTTTATCGTGATATTTTTTTCCCCCTCCTTTTTTTATTTGTTCTACTCGCTCTTGTAAACTTTTTTCAAATGACATGAATGAACCTCCTTGTAACTGTTGAAAAAGACTTTGTCAAAAAAGTTATTTATTATCCCCCAAAGGAAGCGTTTACATTCCCTAACTCTCCAATTCAATCAGCTCGTCACCTTCATTTACAAACTCACCTTCTTGTTTTTTAATCTCTTTTACTACTCCACTCAATTCTGCACTTATTGGAATTTCCATCTTCATTGATTCAATAATAACGACATCTTGACCAACTTCAACATGATCACCAGTTTGAACAAGTATTTTCCATACACTTCCTGCCATATTTGAAAATATTTTGCTCATTCTTTATTCCTCCTCATCTATCACGCTATTCCATTTCATTAATTAGAAAAAAATAATACCTATTTATATACTATTCGGGTTATTTATAGTTATAATCATCAATGAAATTTTGAATTATTTAGAATTTTCAACTCAATGATATATCATGCAAAAAAGCCAACACAAAAGTGTGTTGACCATCCGATTGAAATGAATTTATTTTTTTCTGTTATTTATTACGGCAGTTTTTGCACACATTAATGAGTTGATTTGTAGCCGTTCTATATGGATATAATAATTTAATCCCTGTTTTATTACACAAAGGACATTTACCACGTCCATGAGCAGGTAATTTATTTAAACTTTTCCCCCGATATCTCTTTGCCATCTCCATCCATCCCTATTCTAATAATTACTATTTTCTATATTTAATGATAATAGGGACAAAATATTGATAGGCATTTAATTGATTTTAGACTAAAATATTTTTTTAAAAAATTGACTGAAATGATTTTCATGTTTTTGTACTTCTATTTGTTCTTTTTGTTTTTTTATATAAATGTCTTCTTTATTTATGGCATGATCATACGCTAACACTAAACCTAAATCAGTGTTAGCTTCTTTATTTGTAGAAATAATAAATTTTGAGCCGATTTTATTTGCAATTTTAATGTAATCTGACATTTCATTGTAATCCATTGTTCCATTTAAGAACAATGTAGCATCTTTATTTTTTTTCATAAGATCTTCAATTTCTTTGTATGTTCCTGGTTCTCTTACTTGTTGTTTCGTTAATACGACGACGACTCGTTCGCGTAGGGTTCCTAAAAATTTTCGTCTTTCATCTGGCTTAATTTCTCGAATACCATGTATTCCCTGTTGAATATAATCATCCATGTTTTCCTGGGACAAACTTGGTCACCTCCAATTTATGCAATTTAGTTATTAGTTTAAACGATATTCTATATGTTAACCGATTACTTAAAGCAAAAGATTGCCAATCATCTAAAATTGGACAAAGCTAATATGAACGTTACATTTGACAAAGTGCCGAAAAAATCTCCCTACCAAATTCTACTAAAATTGAATTGCAGAATAGCTGTTCATTTTTGTTAACTCCTTGCTATAAAACTATTAATGCTAGGTATAGGTTGTATTCTAGGCGCATTTCTAAAGAGAAAAGTATAAACAGCATGAAAAATATCGACGCAATAATAGCGTCGACATCAAAAGTGATTACTTAATGCTGGTTTCTTCTATTGTTTCGGCCAAGTTAAAGAGTAATCGATAGATATGACAATATGCTTCACCTAATGTCATATCTTCATCAAACTTTTGAATGAAATTTAATGTGAAGTTTAAATCCCACATTCCATCGTTTTGATTAAACATTAAATCAAAAGATTGCTGTTTTTCATTAAATAGATCATTCAAATAGTTTTTTATAGATTTTTCATATTTTTTCTGTAGTTTTAGTCCGAGCATAACATCATATGTACCAAAAACATCATCGACCTCTAATGAAATAGCCTCCACCCCGATCAAATCAAACCATCTTGACTCAAGATATATAAATTCATTCTTTTGTTCTTTCAAATAATGAACAGACTGATTTAAAAAGGCACCATTTTCAATTGCAATTACTTCTTCTGTTTCTTTATTGCTTCGTTCGATATAAGCATCGGCAAAGCGTTGAATTGGTTCTTTTTCAATGATAAATAATTTGGACTCCTCGAAAAATAATTCATTTTTTTCTATATACTCTTTTTCCTCTTTGTATAACTCAAGCTCTACATTACTTTGTTGTAATGCTTGTTGTTTTTCAATGATTGTTGTAATAAATTGGTTCATTTTATTTTTAAGCAAACATACGTCCCCATTTCTTCATTTAATATCAATTCCAGTTTTTCATTCTTAGTATATCCAAACGTTAGGTTATGACTATCTGAAGTGTAAAAGAAGCCTATTCACTATCGTTTAGTAAATACTTAATAAGCAGTAATTCCTAATCTATATATTCTTGGAGATTGAGATAGATAATTAGTTAATAACTACTTGTAATGATCCGTTATATCGCACTTTATATCTCAATGTAAATTGGACAGTGGTCGCTTCCAAGTATTTCTGAATGGGATGCAACATCTTTTATACGCTCTGCTATTCTTTTTGATATAATAAAATAATCAATTCTCCAGCCAATGTTTCTTTCCCGAACTTTATTCATATAAGACCACCAAGTATATACATCCTGCTTTTTGGGATATAAATATCTAAAACTGTCAACAAACCCTGCTTCAAGGAGTTTTGTCATCTTTTCCCGTTCTTCCTCAGTAAAACCGGAATTCCCTTTGTTTGTCCTTGGATTTTTCAAATCTATCTCATGATGTGCTACGTTTAAGTCTCCACAAAGGATGACAGGCTTAATTTGATCTAATTCGATGAGGTAGCGGCGGATGTCATCTTCCCATTGCAAACGATAATCTAGTCTTGATAAATCTCTTTTTGCATTTGGTGTATATACAGTAATCATAAAAAAAGTTTCATATTCTAATGTAATAATTCTTCCTTCTGGTTCTTCATCAGTATTGCTTAACCCATATGAAACAGAAAGCGGTTTTTGCTTTGTAAATATAGCTGTTCCCGAATAGCCTTTTTTTAAAGCATAATTCCAATACTGATGATACCCTTTTAATTCAAGTTCGATTTGCCCCGCTTGTAATTTAGATTCTTGAATACAAAAAATATCTGCATCAACATTTGAAAAATAATCTAAAAAACCTTTGCGTACACATGCTCTTATTCCGTTTACATTCCAAGATACAATTTTCATAATAAATTACTTCTACTCCCTATTTACTTTTTCTATAAGTATGTCAAAATACAATGATAAAACTCTATCACAAATAAAGATAAAAACCAATTCATTACAACCTATATAATCAATAATAATACGTACACTAACTTATTCTGCCCGACATTCTATGAATCATAAGACCTTTAGACTTGACGATAAGGAAAGTTTTTCTTATTATATGTTCTTACAACTTCCTTCATATTCGAGTAAAAATATGGAATGATAAAATCAAACACAAAATATTAAATAAGATCATTTGAAAATAAAAACATATAGGAGAAAACAAAAGTGATTATTGAACCAAATACATTTATTTTCAATATTGGAATGGCAACAATATTATCAATCATTATTGGGCTAGAACGTCAACTAAAGAAAAAGCCTCTTGGATTAAAAACATGTTTAGTAATAGGGATCGTTAGCTGCTTGTTAACAACTGTCTCAATTGAATCATCAGAAAAGTTTGCTGAAGCATATATAAGACCTATGGATCCATTGCGATTAGCAGCTCAAATTGTATCTGGAATAGGTTTTTTAGGTGCTGGTGTTATTTTACGAAGAAATAACGATATGATCTCAGGGCTTACAACAGCTGCAATGGTATGGGGCGCTGGTGGAATCGGCATAGCATGTGGAGCAGGATTTTGGTTTGAAGCGATGGTAGCAACGCTTCTATTGCTAATTAGTGTAGAAATTATACCGTTTATTTTTAAATACATTGGTCCAAAATCATTACGAGAGCGAGAATTAAAAGTAAAAATAATTGTTGATGAAGATGATAAAATGACTGAAATATTAAAAGAACTAAAACTAAAAAAGATGAAAGCAAGAAAAGTAAGAGTCAAAGACATAAAACAAGGAGAACTTCAACAATTAGAGCTTATCCTTCTTGTTGATGAAAAACTCTATGTAACAGATGTTTATTATTCTTTAAAACAAATAAATCATGTAATAAATGTTGAAATGGAATCTCTATAATGTGATTCCATTTTAATAATTTTAGATCATAAGATTAACCAAAATCTTATTTTCCAACCTTTAGATGCACCCCACCAACCCACCAATCAATCCCTATTAATTCAATTCGATTTTCAATACCTAATAGAACATTTTCTCCATTAGGAGTAATTGTTAAATTGGTTTCTAGATAACTAGAATTGTAATTGGGTAGTAGATCGTCTGTTTTTATTAATGGTTTTGAACCAACTGTTAATTCATTCAATATAGCAGAAATATGCAAATCACTTAATCCATCATTTATAAAAAAAGGTGATACTGATTGATATAGTTCTTTAAAAGAGATTGGATTTAATGCTATGGTATTGAGAAATAAGGTCTCAATCTCATTTAACCCCGTTTTATTTACAGGATAATAACTCAATTGTCTCTTAAACATATCTCTAAGGAACGGCAACTCATGATGATTTTCAGATATCCACCTTTTGACATCATTTAAATTTGAGGAAGTATACGTTTCCCACCCATTTAGTGCCTCATTAATTTGTTGATGCGAAAGCTTTACTCTTTTATGATAAAGCATGGCTAATTGTTCGGAAGTTAATTGTCCTAGTCCATAAAATGGAGTAATGGAAGGATAAGAGTTAATACTTACCATTGAGAGATTTGTAATATTATGATGATATAATTGTGTTATTATGTACATGAGCATTGTTTGATCATAACGATCATGTTCAAACCAAAGTACAACTTCTTGATATTTCTGAATGTTAGCAAGTTGTTTTAATTGATTATGACTATTTGTAATAAATAACGATGAAGGAAGTTTAAGTTTATTTTCAAAAAAAATAGCTCGATTGTTGATTAACTCTTCATTTGACCATGATGAATGGAACGGACCAAAATCATACATTTCTCTCCAAACAATAATATCATCATGATTTAGACCCTTTAATTTCTTTCCAACTATGTCACCATTTACGATATGAATCATATCATCACCTCTAAAAAGGAGAAGGAAGATAGAATTCTTCTCCTATCTTCCTTAAATCTCTATTCTTCTTCTTCCATTATTTCGTCAAATGCATTGGAAACTTTTTCAAATTCTTCATCAGTTTCGATTGCTGAAAAATCTCCCTCATTGTCCACCTTTAAAAAGAAAACGTCAATGTCTTCATCTGAATCATCCTGTATATCTTCAACAAAACCAACAGCAACATAATCTGTACCTTCTAAAGTTAATGCTGCTAGCACTTCAACTTCATTTTCTTGATCATTTTCATCTGTAATTGTAAAAACTTCGCCTACTTCTATTTTTTCCATGCTTTGCATCTCCTTTCATTAATCAGATCAAATCATATCATTAATACTAGTAGAATTCCAAACAAATGTAAAAAAATTCTATAAAAATAATGAGTTGTCCATTTTTCAAAAAGATTGCGATTTAGAATTTGTCCACTTTTCAAAACCAAATAATCGTATTTTACAAAACCATGCATGCATATCTATATATGTATAATACTTTTTTAACGCGTTTTAACAGTAAGGGCTTTATTGCTGCGAAAGAAAAAAAGAAAGGAGTTTTTTTATGAATTTTTCCCCGAACTATTATTTACATACCAATACACGAGTTACGAATACCAATCATGTTCGAGGTAAGATGATTGTTGAAGGAACTGGAAAATTAAATGTAATGCCTGATCAAGCCGTGATAACCATCGGTGTGATGACCGAAGATAAAAATGTTGAGGCTGCACAGCAGGAAAATTCCGAACTTGCAAACAAGGTTATTGCTTCACTTCATACAAATGGGATTTTAGCTCGTGATATTCAGACGGTTTCTTATACAATTCAACCAGTTTATGAGTATAGTGACGGAAAATCGGTTTTAATAGGCTATCAAATTCAACATATGCTTGAAGTAACTGTACGTGATTTTGAAAAAGTAGGTATCATTTATGCATCAGCAGTTTCCTCTGGTGCAAATATAGCGGAAAGCCTCCGCTTTGAAGTATCAAATAATGAATTATATTATCAACAAGCATTACAATTAGCTATGAAGAATGCAACAGAAAAAGCAATGAAACTTGGACAACAAATTGGTGTAACGACTCACAATGTTCCTATTAAAGTCACGGAAACACCAAAATCAATTTCACCTAGAGAGTACGCATTTTCTCTTGCTGCTGAATCTTCAACACAACAACCCCCGCCAATTCAAAGACGATCGATAGAAATTATAGCTACTATCTCTGCGGTTTTTCAATATTAATTCGGATCATGTCATGGAAAAGAAATGGGCTATTGTTAGCTTATATTCGAAAATAGTGCTAATTAATAGCCCATCATTTGATTAATTACTGTGCGATAAAGAGCTCGATTTGATCTAAGATATTTTGTTGTAATTCGTCAACCTTGGTAAAATCCATCGCCTCTATATAAAAAGCCTCTAGCTCGTTTCTAAGTTCTTTTGCCTCCGCTAAGTAACCTATCGCTTCCTTCATTTTATCTTTATATGCTTTTGTTGTTCTTGCAATAGCATCAGCGTATTTCTCATCAGTTCCTTGTTTAATGCATCTTTTATACATATCAATAATTTCATCAGATGCTCGATCAGGGAAGTATTCGTGTGGGGCAGTACTGTCGAAAATCGCAATACCTTTTTCACGTAAGATAACCATGTCAAGGCTATTTGGATCAAAACCACAATGATATACTTCCGTATCAAAGCCTCTAGCTTCAGCTGCTGAGACAATTTTCTTTAACATTGTTGATTTACCAGAACCTGCTCTACCTTTAATAAAGTAACGTTTTTCAATATCTTCTGTTAAATTTTGAATAAAATCAACTGCACCATTTGGAGTTGCTGCACCTAAAAATCGGTGTTTAATCGTAGATTCTTTAAGTAAATTTTCCTCACCAAAAAATGTAGAAATCAATTCTTCTGTTAAACAATTTGCTTCTGAAAAATCCATATTTGCGATATAAATATCTTCAATATCATCATGTGCACGTAATGCTTCTGCAAACGTTTCATAGGCCTTTTCAAACTTTAAAGATATGATCTCATTTAGTTTTAAAATGGTATTCTTATGTGCAGCAAGCTTATTCGAGTCCCAAGCTACCCCTAAATTCACATATTCTTCTATAACTCCAGGGGCCTTTGGTTCGATAATATGCGGTGCTGTACCATCAACAATTCCAACTTTATATGTCGGTAAAATAAATCCATCAATTGAGTTATTATCAGAAGAACAATGTAAATATTCAATCTCATATCCTTTTTCTTCCATTACAGAACCGATATTTTTCATTAACGATGATTTTCCATTTCCTGGACCACCTTTTAAAATGAACAACCGATCTAATCCTTCTAATGCTGAGTCATAAAGACTATAAAATCCTTTAGCTGTGTTACCCCCAGCATAATAATGACGTATTTTTGCCTTCATCTAATCACCCTTTCGCTCCTTTCTCCTAACATATGTAGATTATCTTACAAGGGTGAATGCCTATATTTCATTAAAAGAAAGATCTTAAAATTGAATGATTAAATGAGGAATATCAAGAAAACCTCTTCCAAGAAAAAGAAAGACAGTAATTAATATAAAACATAGATTACCATGTTTTATAATAGAGATTATTTTTCTAAGAACAATTTAAAAAGTTTCAAATTATAAAAAAAGAACAAACTTCTTGAGAAATCGAAGTTTGTCCAAAGTCAAGTTATGTTAACCTGTTTTGTTTCCGTTTTTCACCAGGTAATGATTTTCCTGCTTACTCATATTTTTTAAATATTAATGTTGCATTATGTCCGCCGAAACCTAATGAATTTGATAAAACAACGTCTACTGTAGATTGTATTGATTTATTAGGGACATAATTTAAATCTAGCTCGTCATCAGGTGTTTCATAATTAATAGTCGGTGGAATAATTCCATCACCTATTGCTAATAAGGAGAAAATTGCTTCAACAGCACCTACAGCTCCAAGCATATGTCCTGTCATAGATTTTGTTGAACTTACAAATAGATTTTTAGCATGTTCACCAAATATTTCTTTAATCGCTTTTGTTTCATATAAATCATTATATTGTGTACTAGTACCATGAGCATTGATGTAACCAATTTCTTCAGGTTGAAGGTTTGCGTCGTTCAAGGCTAATTTCATTGCCCGTCCTGCTCCTTCTCCATTAGGTGCAGGAGTTGTAATATGATATGCATCACCTGTTGCTCCATACCCGACTATTTCTCCATAAATTTTGGCACCACGAGCTAATGCATGGTCTAGTTCTTCTAATATAACAATTCCAGAACCTTCAGCAATGACAAATCCATCACGATTTTTATCAAATGGGCGACTTGCAGTTTTTGGGTCTGGGTTAGTTGACAGAGCTGTCATATTCGCAAATCCCGCAATCGTCATCTCTGTAATGGCAGCTTCTGTTCCACCCGTCACCATCATATCAACGGTACCATTTTGGATGACACGAAATGCATCACCAATTGAATTAGCACCAGATGCACAAGCAGTAACAGAGCAATTATTTATTCCTTTTGCACCAAGCTCTATCGAAACTCGGCCTGAAGCCATATCTGGTATAAACATCGGAATGATAAATGGACTTACACGTCGTGGGCCCTTATCTAAAAAGCGTTTATGTTGTTCTTCAAATTCATCAAGTCCACCAATGCCTGAACCAATCCATACACCTATCCGTTCAGGGTCAACATGCTCTCCAATTTTAACTCCTGCATCATTTATTGCCATTTTACTTGCAGCGATTGCAAAATGAGTAAATCGCGCCATTCTTCTTACTTCTTTGTGGTCGATATATTCTTCCGGTGCAAAGCCTTTAACTTCACCAGCCACCTTTACATTAAATTTTTCTGCATCTACTCTAGTTAATGGACCAATCCCTGACACGCCATTTTTAATATTTTCCCATGTAGAATGTACATCATTTCCTAATGGTGTAATCGCTCCAATTCCTGTAATTACGACTCGTTTTTTCATATATCTGTCTCTCCCCTCATGCAACAAAAATTACTTCCCCCACCTTAGACATACTGAACCCCAAGTTAACCCAGCACCGAAACCAACCATTACAATAATATCATTATCATTAATAAAACCGTTTTGAATTTCAGTAAATAAGGCTAATGGAATAGAAGCAGCGGAGGTATTTCCATGAATTCTTACTGTTGTTGAAACTTGATCTTTATTAAGACCAAGTCGTTCTCTTGCTGCGTCAATAATTCGTATGTTTGCTTGATGTGGAATTAGATAGTGAACATCATCACTATCTAAACCCGCTTTCTTTACAACGCGATAGCTAGATTCCGGCATTTGCCGAACTGCAAATTTATATACTTCTCTACCATTCATTGTAACCTTGTTAGTTTCTTTGCTCACAGCTAAATGCTTGGCACCCGAACCATCTGAGCCAAGATCAAAGGATAAAATCCCTTTGCCTTTAGAAACTTCACTTAAAACTATTGCACCAGCACCATCACCAAATAAAACACTTGTATTTCGATCGTTCCAGTCTACTATTTTCGAAAATTTTTCACTACCGATTACCAATACATTTTGATATGTATTCGTATCAATAAACTGTTTAGCAGTAACCATTGTATAGATAAACCCTGAACATGCAACACTTATATCCATTGCAGGGACATTTTTTATTCCGAGTGCTTCCTGAACCATACAAGCTACAGAAGGAAAAGCATGATCAGGTGTAGCTGTTGCTACTAAAATGAGATCTATTTCTGTAGCTTCAAGTGAAGCATCTAACAATGCATTTTTCGCAGCAATAATGGCCATATCTGAAGTGTCCATATCCTCACTAGCAATTCTACGCTCTTCGATACCTGTTCGTGAGCGAATCCATTCATCGTTTGTATCAACTCGTTTACTTAAATCGTGATTCGTTACAACTTGATCTGGAACATAAATACCAACACCGATGATACCAACGCTTTTCATGTCATCACCCTACCTAAAATTTATGACTTGGTCTTAAGATCATGTATATATATCTTATACTAATATTAAAAAAAATAAAAGATTACTATAGATATTTATATACATACATTCTAATTGTTTTATAGGTAGGAAATAAAGATTAAAAAATGGAAATATTATAATTCCAATTTCTCAACAGATTCTAAAAGAGATGTAACATCATTCACAGTATTTAGAATCTCGGAATTCTCTAATTTATCAAGAGCTATTTCTCCGCCAGCTATTACATTATTAACCTCTTCTAGCAACACTTCATTTTTTGAAACCAGGTCCTGATGGATATCTTCTGCAACTGTAGGTGCTTCAAGATTATTAAATTCCTCAGCTTCTTCAACGATCGTATTTAATTGATTTTCAAGCTCTGCTCTTGCATCTGGATCAACCGCTGCATCTTGGACAAGTTGAGGTGCCTGTTCTCCGAAATCACTTAATGTATTAATATAACTTTTCGTTTCATTTACATAATCGACTGACTGATTAACCTCATCTACTAATGAACATGCACTAAGCAGCATGATTGTTGTAATTGCAATAACACATAGAAGTTTTTTCATTTTTATTTTCTCCCCTCAATTTTTAAATTTCGATATCATAACCAATAATGGTTTACCATCTTTTTATACGAATAACTTTGCATTAAGTTTCAATTTTATAAAATGAAATTTTATTATTTAAGTTTCAAAAAGTTTAAAATCAGCTTTTTAATATGAAAATGATAAGTTCTTTAACGCTTTTCTGACTTTCTTTGCGAAAATTAGCGGATCATCAACGTCTTCAATATTAACATAAATCAAATTAGGATCATCAAACAACCATTCATTGTGTATAGACGATACAATTATTTGCTAATCTTTCTCCCGAATCATTTATCACAAACCATTTAACAGAATTAAATGCTATTGAAGTCACGATAGGTTATAACTTTCGGTTTGGTAAAAATCGAAGAGGATCAAAATGGTGTTGCTCTTTGGTATCGATTACATGAAGTATGTTTATAAACCATCTCCTTTATCGTTCTCATAGTATGGCTAACAAATAGTTCAAGGAAGTAGTTTAAGTTTATTAGCCTTCTCACATAAAAAGGAAAATGCAATTTGTCTTCATAAATCACTCGATCGATTGTTGAAAAAGCTGATTTATATGTTATACAACTGTGAATCAAATTATTTTTATCACATATAATAAAGTGTCATTAATTCACCTAATCTTATGATCAGGGAGATCTTTAAATCGTATTATTAATTATAACTATTATTCTAGGATTTGTTATAGGTAGCTTACTTTTAATCTTGACTTTCAATATTTTTCATGTTGTCATGTGAAAAAACGTGCGTCTTCGTCTTTACAAAGAGCCCCGTGGCATTAGATTTTAGCCCTAGCCATGTAAAACCACTATGCCTGTGGTAAATGACCACTTATACCATGACTTAGAATGCATATAGTTGAACAATCAGTTTTTTGAAATGAAGGGGGTTGTTTTTCTGTGTATGGAAGGTATTTCGTTAATCCAAAACCAATGTTTGGACAGAGAATTTCGGTACAACAAGCACAACAAATCGCTTTTCAAGATCTAAGATCAATGAACCACCAGCCGAATTATCTTGCTTCTGCAAACGTAACATTTTATCATCCCGCTCAGGCTTATGTACCTCGTCCACTGTATAGTAGTTCACCTTATGATAATCATGCTCAGCATTCAAAAATGCCTTCTCATCAAAGTTATCCTAAGTATCCTCACCACCATGACAAAGTAAAAAGTAAAAACACAGAACAAAAAAACACATTAAAACAATTGCTTGACCCTCATGATGCTGCTTTACTACTTATTGATAATCAATCAGGCTTATTTCAACTAGTTAATGATTTAACAGTAACTGAGCTACGTAGAAATGTTGTAGCTTTAGCTAAGATGGCCAAACTAGTGGATATGCCAACTATAACTACGGCTTCCACCCCAGAAGGTCAAAATGGACCACTCATTCCTGAGATTTTTTCGATTCTTCCAGATTCAACGTATATTTCTAGGAAGGATATTAACGCATGGGATAATCCAATATTTGTAGATGCTGTAAAAAAGACGGGGAAAAACACATTAATTATTGCAGGGACATTATCTAGTGTTTGCCTCGCATTTCCCGCAATCAGTGCACTAGCAGAAGGATATAAAGTGTATGTTGTGATGGATGCATCAGGTTCTGAAAGTAAAATGTCGTTTGATACTTCCTTAGCTCGATTAATCCAAGCTGGAGCCATCCCGATGAGTACATTTGCGATGATCAGTGAGGTACAGAAAACATGGAACCGACCAGATGCGGATCAATTCATTGAGATTTATGCAGAAATTTTACCAGAATATAAACTGTTAATTGAAAGCTATGAAAAAGCACGGGCTGTAGGAAAAAAAGAGTCCGAGTAGCTGAAACTGTCCATTTCGGGTAACTTTTCCTGCCCCCTCGAAGGGAATAAACTGTATCTCTGGAATTTCAAGGTGTACGAGGACATAAATTAAAGTACATTGGGGACATGAATTTGAGTACATAGAATTATTGATCCCCTCAAAACCGCACCACTTCAACCTTAAACTGTTTTTGGATATAAAAATGAGTACATTATAGGATTTTAACAGATCATAACTAGTATTCTGGAATTATTCTGCAAATCGGTGTTATTTCAAATAACAAAGCCCGTTTTGTAAAAGTATCAAAACAGGCTCATTACATATTTTTTTGATTGCCTTTTATCTCAAGGGCTATATTCTTTCATCTCTTCTCCGGTTAATGTTTTCTTTTCCAAGTAACGATATAAAGTTGTTGCTCCAATCCCGGTAGCTTCTTTAATTTGAGATAAGGAGTAGTCTTTGCTTTCATACATTTTCATAGCAAGCACGATCTTTTTTGATTCAACCTTTGGCCTCCCTCCTTTTCTTCCCCTTGCTCTAGCTGCCGTTAATCCATCTTTCGTTCTTTCGCTAATGATATCCCGTTCTAATTCAGCTATGCTGGCCAACATTCTGAAGAAGAATCTTCCCATAGCTGTTGTAGTGTGAATATTGTCTTGAATAGACACAAAATGAATACCCTTTACTTCAAAATGTTCCATGAGAAATGTTTGGTGCTTCGGCTGATTCGATCTAATTTATAGACAACCACTGTATCGTCTTTTCGTAATACTTTAAGAAGCTCGTCCAACTGCGGACGGTTTTTTCTTTTACCTGATTCTTTTTCCTCAAAAGTTTCTTCCACTCAATAACGATCCAATGCATCGAGTTGTAATGATAATGACTGATCTTGGGTACTCACACGAGCATAACCAAATTTCAATAAGAAGTCCCCCTTTCTGTACGCATTAATTATACCAAAAAGGGATTTGGGGTGGATGTAATGATGATTTGATATTGGTTATAGTTTTGGTTATATATTTTAGTATTATTTAAGACTTTTAAGAAACCTAATCATTTGAACTAAAAACGGACGTTTATAGAACTATCATTTTTTACCGAAGGGACAAGATAGTCTATAACTACTTAATGCAAGGATATAATACATATCCTCTTTTTATATGTACATAATAACTATAGCCAATTAACTTAAAGGAAGGAATTATATTGCAATGGAACGGTTGACCTTTTTATTACCTTATTTAGATATCAGTTAAGGCCTATAGGGACCTAGATGATGTTTGTGCCTGGTATATTAGTGGGAATTTTCAGCAAAAAAATTGGATAAAAAAAGTTTACCAATATGATTCATAAATAAGCGGGGAAATGACTGTGCCATTTTTAAGAGAACTTCTGAATAAAAAGAAGCTTAAGAACCAATCTGAACCAAAATCAATTAGTGTTATCTTTCAACAAGCTAGTAAGTCAAGTGATTTTCATCAATTCTCTCCTATTGAAAATCAGGATAAAATTCTAATCAGTTATTATAAAACCATGGTAGATGCAGAAAAGATCAATCGACTCCTCCTCCCAGCCATTCAAAAGAACGTTGAAATAATTAAACATTTAAATGATATAAAAAATATAATACCATTTGATGATATAAATGTTACAAGTAATACTTCAGATCTTGAAAAAAGGCTCATGAAGGGATATGTCATTATCCAGTTAAAGGAATTAGATAATAACTACCTTACTGTAAATGTTGAAAACGGTAATCTTGGCTACCGCCAGAACAATGACACAGAAAATGAATTTAGTGTTGTCGGGCCAAAAATCGGATTTGTAGAAAACATTGATATCAACATACATTTATTGAGAAAGCAAATTGCCATCCCTGATTTAGTTTTTGAAGAGATTACGATGGGATCTATGTCTAAAACAAAGGTAGTAATCGCCTATTTAGATGGAATTACCAATCCACAACACATCCAAACCGTAAGCCAGCGGCTAAAGAATATAGATTTCGATGTGATATTTGATAGTTCTCAAATTGATCAAATGATTTCGGATAACTCTAATACACCTTTTCCCATTTTTTTATCTACAGAGCGAATTGACCGTGCTACTTATGCCGTTATAAACGGACAAGTTGCTATTTTGACGAATGGATCACCCTATGTCGTTACTGGACCGTCAACGTTAATGGATTTTTTTATTTCACCAGAAGATTATTATCTGCCCTGGGTAGTGGGATCTTTCTTTCGAATTATACGCTTTATTGGTGTGATTTTCTCGATCTTTGCCACTCCGTTATATGTTGCTGTATTAACATATCATTATGAAATTATACCAGGAGATTTACTTGGACCTCTTATCAGTTCCAGAGCAAACGTTCCGTTTCCGCCCGTATTGGAAGTTATATTTTTAGAAATTACGATTGAATTACTTCGTGAAGCAGGGGCACGCTTACCAACTAAGATTGGACAGACGTTAGGTATTGTGGGAGGTATTGTTATTGGACAGGCAGCCGTAGAAGCAGCGCTAACAAGTAATATATTGCTGATAATTGTTGCGTTATCGGCACTCGCCTCATTTACAACACCTATCTTTAAAATGTCTAATACCGTTCGTCTCTTACGTTTTCCATTCATAGTAGTTTCAGCGTTTTGGGGTGGCTTTGGAATTGTTATTGGATTTATTTTTCTTTTAGGTCATTTATTAAGATTAAAATCTTTAGGAACTCCCTACTTGGTTCCTCTTTACCCATTTAGAATAAAGAATTTTCGAGATAGTTTTATTCGTTCGTCATATCAATATACAACAACTCGAAGCAAGTTTTTAAAACCTCTTTCACTAAGACGATATACACCTCATCAAGACAAGGAGGATATTAATAATGAGTAACAAAATACGTAAAATCATTTGTATATTTTACAGCCTTAGTTTACTCATATTTGTTTTGACAGGTTGTAATCGCGGTAAAATTGTTGATGATATACATATGATTTCAATCATAGGTTTCGACAAAGAAGATCGCGATTATATTGGAACAGCTCTTTATACAGACTATATTGAAGAACAAAATCAAGGGAAAATTTATTCTTTGCAAGGACATGAAAAAAGTACGAAATTGATTCTAAACGAAATAAACAATCAATCATCAAAACCTATTGAAATCGGTAAGTTACAACTTTTATTGTTCAGCGAAAATTTAGCGAGAGATGGCATCTCGCATATTGTCAAAACAATATGTAAAGACCCTTTAATCGGTAGCAACTTGATTATTGCTGTTTCAAAAGAACCAACGGAAAAAATTTTAAACAATCTTACAAAGGAAGGAAATAACTACCTTCCTAAATTGATCGAACAAAACTTTAAATCAGGAAATGTACCCGTTTCCAATCTACAGATATTTCTGTTTGATTACTATGGAGAAGGAAGAGATGTATCTGTTCCTTTTATAAATCTAAATGAACATGGGAAAGTTGGAATTGACGGATATGCAGTATTTAAAAAAGACCATTTGTCTCTAGTCTTAAATCACAAAGAGATGGCTCTTTATAAAATATTACAAGCAAGATCGATGAATGGGGATATGTCGTTTAAGGTAAGTAAAGGACAACAAGAAGGTCTAGCCGTATTGACAAGTCTTTACGGAGAAAAGATTGAATCTGTATCAAAACATGAATCCGGGCCAAAGGTAACATATAGCATTACATTACATGGAATGGTTAGAGATTATCCGGTATGGTTAGATTTGAAAAAAAATGAAAACTATAAATTATTAACAAGGCAGTTGGAAAAGCAAATGAATAACGACCTATTAAAACTTTTGTTAGAATTCCAAGAGCATGAGGTCGATCCCTTAGGTGTCGGTGATTTGGTAAGAGCACATAGCAAAAAATGGGATGAAGAAGAATTTTATGATACCGTATATCCAAATGTAACATTCGATATTAAGCTTAGCATTCAACTACATCAATCTGGGATCGGAGATTAGACATTTTGGTGGTTTATTATGAGTAAACAAGTAAAGGAAAGTTTAACCGTTTCTCCCTTTTTCTTATTCTTCATTATCCATGGGACACAGACTAGCGTAGGTATGCTGAATTTTCAAAGTGAAATAGTGGAGGGGGCTGAACAAGATGCATGGATTTCAATATTGTTGGTTGGTTTTAGTTTTCATCTAATAATATGGATGATGTATTTTTTGTTAAAGAAATCTAACAATGGAGATATTTTATCCTTACATCAACAGATGTTTGGAAAATGGATTGGCAACATTTTCAATCTTTGTTTTTATGGATATATAATTTTAACGGTATCAACAATAGTACGTTCGTACATAGAAATTTTACAAGTTTGGGTTTTTCCATATGTCCATCTATGGGAGTTATCACTAGTTATTGTGTTGGCTTCTGCATATATTGTTTCAGGTGGATTCAGAGTGGTTACTGGCATATGTTTTTGGGGGGTAGTGCTACCCAGTGTTGTACTTGTGACCCTTTATTTCCCATTAAAATATGCAAACTGGAATAATTTACTTCCCCTTTTTAACCATAACTTAGGTGACTATATCGCTTCAGCAAATCAAACTATCAGCAATTACTTGGGACCCGAATTATTGTTAATCTATTTTCCTTTTATTAAAAATAATCAAAATTCCCAGAAATGGGCTCATATTTCAATCGCCTATACAACCATTCTATATTTTATTATTACAATTGTGTCGTTTGTATATTTCAATATTCGACAGTTGGAACATACAATATGGCCAATCTTGATTTTATCAAAAATAATCCAGTTTCCTTTCATTGAAAGATTTGAATACATTTATATATTTGCATGGCTTTTAGTCATCTTACCTCCTTGTTGTGTCTATTTGTGGGGTGGAACAAGAATCTTAAAGACAACAATCAACCTTAAACCTAAAAGATCGCTATGGATATCAAGTGCCATAGTCATTGTTATTGTTATTAATTTAAAAACTGAAATTAGTATTGAGAACATTATTTCATTCCAATCAACTGCAGGCTTAGTTTTTTTATACTGTTACATTCCAACATTGTTTTTTGGGTTGAACATCATCAACTTTTTTAAAAAGAGAAAAAGCTTAGAGAATTAAGCTTTTGTAGCGTGTTATAATACACCATTTAGTAGTCCTACCACATGCCCATCAAACTAACACCGATAAATGGTTAGAATATTCTTTCTACAAGACTATTGTTTAATATCAGTTACGGGTACGTCAGTAGATACTATTTGTAAATCATCGAGAAAAAGATCTTGGTAAATCCGTTATCCTTACTTTCGAACTCTTCGTAAAAAGATTCAAAAAAGAGCAAATAGCTTAACTATCTGCTCTTTTTACTTAATATAACCTATAATTTATAAAGGGTTATGTGTCAAATGATTTTTTTCGTAGTGAAAAATTCTCTAACTAAAATAGCAGATTGAGGAAAGTGTAATCCTAATTGCCAAGCCCCAACCCCTCTTAAACGATAATTAACCACCAGTTGGAACTTATGAGCACGAGCCCTCGCGTCTTCAAACCATACAATATGTCTCTTACCCGTTTCGTCTCGATATTGAAAGAAAGGCTGCTGGTATTCTGTAGAATATTGGATAGGTACCTGAAATTTCATAGCTGTTTCTATTGCTCTAGAAACAGAAACTGCACGGGCACTATCTACAGTTCCATCAGACATTGTCCAGTCGTACCCATAGCGCGGAACACCAAGGATAATTTTATTTCCTCTCATATGATTAAGAGCATACTCGATTGTTTGTCTAACTTCCCTAATAGGAGCAACAGGTCCAGGGGGACTACTTGCTTCGTGCCAGTCATAGGCCATAATAAAGACAAAATCAACAGCTGCTCCAATTCCCCCATAATCATACCCCTTTAGCCAAGGAATATCATCACTTGTTTTCGCTGGAACTGCAACAGATGTATAATATCCCTCGGGCCTCAATCGTTCACTTATCGAACGTAAAAAACCACTATATAAATCCCTTTCTCCTTCACGTATCCTTTCAAAATCAATATTTACCCCAGCATAGTTTTTGGTCTTAACTAGATTGTAGATATTATTAATTAATCGTTCTCTTATCTCAGGAGAACTTAATACTCGTCTTGTTAATTCTGGGCTAAACCCAGTCGGTGTCAAATTCGTAATAACTGCAAGTGGTGCTACCTTATTCTCTCTTGATAGCCTAATCAGTTGCTGATCATTTAAAGTACTCAAACTTCCATCTTCTAGAACATGGTACTCAAAAATTCCAAAGTAAGTATTAATCGGTGCAAAGGTCTGAACGATCATTTGATTCCTTTCAGGTGTAGAAGGTGTTATATAACTAAAACCTTCTAATTCATACTTAGGTCTCGGAGGCAAATACAACCTCATTCCAACCATCAAAAAATCCGATTGCAGACTGTTATATAGACGTATTGTTTCGATTGGAGTTAAACTCATTTGAGAAATGGAATATAGCGAATCCCCAGGTTGAACAATATACATATCTGTTGGAATAAGTAAATCTTGTCCTGGTACTAATCTGTCTGTCGTTAATCCGTTCATTAAGCGTATACTATCCATAGAAACTTGATATTTTGTTGCAATGGAGAATAATGAATCACCCGTTTTAACTACATAAATAAACATAGATCTACCTCTTTTCCTTGTTAGATAATCATTTAAATATATGCCATTGTTTTTTTAGAATGTCGAGCAGTATTATTTTTACGATATTAAAAAAACCCTCAAATTTTAAATCCGAGGGTCTTTGCTTCCGATAATAGGTCATTATTCTTAAAGTATATATGAGGTATTTATTGGGATCGCAATTATAAAATTAAGTACTTACATTTAGGAAACACTACGTATAACATGTAAATTGACATCTATAGATCTTACTATATTCTGACTCCTTTCAAACTTCTGGAATACAATTCAAACATAATATTTTCTAATATGTGTTAACTTTTCATCATTAAGCTTTTGTAGCACTCTGGATTTTAAAAAGTAACATTTCTATATTTCATGTCTATAAAACACCAGGTAAGTTAATTACTAGTTAAAGGCCTTTGGCATTGGCATTCATCATTTAGTAAGGGGAGGTAATAAAATGCCAATCGTTACTGTATTAGGTCGAGGAACTTTTGAAGTAGAAAAAGGAAAAAAGTTAGTATTAGCACTAGAAGATAACGGTGTAAATATCCTCCATCGTTGCGGCGGGAAGGCAAAATGTACGACCTGCAGAGTAGAAGTATTGGCAGGTGAGTTTTGCGATCTGACCAATGTAGAAAAAAATGCCTTTTCGGAAAAAGGAATTGAAGACCATTTACGTTTATCGTGTCAAATTCGTGTGGATGGAGACGTGACGGTTCGCCCAATCATAACAGTAGAAAACTCTGGCATTGATCCTGGTCCGAGACCTGATAAATAAATGGATTTTGCATTGTAAATAGGTAAACATAAAACCTATATATACCTTAAAGGGTTCAGGTGCAAGGATTGCACTAGTAAAAAAATATATACAGATTCCTTACAGAAATAAACAAATGAAGTAATTCCAATAAGTTTGATGGATAAACTTCGCCTGATTTGTGACAAACTTCTCTCCTAAGGAAGTTTGTCTTTTCTTGATCATACAGTACAGCTTCATTTCTGTAAAAATACTTCGAAGTTTGAAAAGATTTCAATCCTAACTTAGCACGAACACGTTATTTTTTAGGTCTCTCACTATCAATACGCAGATATTATACTTCATCACATTTTTGGAAAGAGAAAATGATATCCTACACAAAGTAGTAATCGGTGTTTTGCTTTTTATTATACGCACCCATTTGTTCAAATTATAAAATAGACAAGATAATAATCCTGAATTCCTTACTAAGTGATTTTAGCAAATTATTTCATTTTTTTAAAAAAATCTTCAGCATTTAAAGACATTTTATTAAGTAGTTTCAAAGCATATTCCTGTTCATCCACAGACAAATCTTTAGTTATAATATTTGTCCATCCTAATAAAATTGAAGTTAGCTTTGATTCAAACGCATATGCTTTATCCGTCAGATACAATTTTTTTATTCTTTTATCAACACTAAAAACCTTTCTCTCTACATACCCTTCTTTCTCTAATTTTGCAATTGCTCTAGCTGCTGTACCCTTGTCCATTTTTAAAAAACATGCAATTTCATCTTGAGATAATCCTTCATTTTGATATAAAACAGCAAGGAATTGATATTGGCCTGCTCCTAGATTATATTCTTTTAATTGTTCATTAATATAAACATTTCCATATCTATGTAGCAATGAAATCCAACGACCAATTGACCCTTTTTTATCGTTACACATTATAGTTCTCCTTTCTGAGATAATTCTTTGTAAGATTATTATACAAAAATTATAGTTTAATCCCCATCTTAATCTATATTACCACTTTTTAACAATAAAATTCACTTGCTCTATGGAGAATTCTATTATAATATTTGTTGCGTAAGCAACTAAATTTATCTTTATTTCTTTATAAGTACTTATAATATAACAAATTTTTAGTTGCATAAACAATTATATTGCGTGAGGTATAACCGGTACTATCTCTAACAATATAAACAAAATATAAATTTGGAGGATTTTAAAAATGGCTAAAGTATTATTTGTCAAAGCGAACAATAGACCAATTGAGCAATCAGTAAGTTTACAGTTATATCATTCTTTTACGGATCGTTATAAAGAAAGAAATCCAAATGATGTGATTGTCGAATTGGATTTATTTAAAGAGGAGCTTCCTTATTACGGTGTAAATATGATAAACGGATTATTTAAGTCATCACAAGGATTTGAACTTACAGCTGAAGAAAGAATGGCATCTGATATTCAAAAACGTTACTTACAACAATTTCTTGAAGTAGATAAAGTTGTTTTTGCATTTCCTTTGTGGAATAAAACAATACCAGCTGTTCTTCATACGTATTTAGATTATTTAAATGTCGCTGGTCAAACATTTAAATATACACCAGAGGGACCAATTGGGCTTGTTCCTGATAAAAAAATTGCAATTCTTAATGCTAGAGGTGGAGACTACTCTATGGAGCCATTGAAATCAGAAGAAATAGCGGTGAATTTTGTGGTGAAAACATTGCATATGTTCGGTATTAATCAGATTTCTACGGTGGTTGTTGAAGGGCATAATCAATATCCTGATAGAAAAGAAGCATTAATTACAGATGGAATTAAAAAAGCAGAGATTTTAGCTGATACTTTCTAACAGTACTAGGAAATATAAAAATGCTTGAGGTTACGATTCATCTAAACCTCAAGCAATCTTTCGAAATAATTAGGATTAGGTGATGATGATCATGATAGAAAACGTTAAAAATAAAGCTGCCCCGTTTAACTTAAGTAGTAAGGCTAGATTTTTAATCTTATCCATTTTAGTTCTTGGTTCTTTTATGGCTCTATTGAATCAAACCCTATTAAATGTTGCCATCCCAGAATTAAGTAAGGTTTTTGATTTAGAAGTTAATACCGTTCAGTGGCTAAGTACAGGATTTATTATGGTTAATGGAATAGTTATTCCCATTACGGCATATCTCATTGGGAAATTTTCTACAAGACAATTATTTATAAGTTCCATTGGGCTATTTACAATCGGGACCATTTTAAGTGCTCTTGCACCTAGTTTTTCATTTTTGCTAGCAGGGCGATTATTACAAGCAGCTGGAGCTGGGGTGATGATGCCACTTGTGCAATTTGTCATTTTCAGTTTGTTTCCGCCTGAAAAAAGAGGAAAAGCAATGGGGATGATCGGTATTGCCATGACATTTGCACCTGCTATTGGTCCCACTTTATCAGGATGGATCCTGCAGCACTACTCTTGGAGAGTTTTATTTTACATTGTTATTCCAATAGGAATCATAAATTTAATTTTCGCTCTCATTTTTTTACGTAATGTGACAGAAAAAAGCAATCCCAAATTTGATTTTCCAGGTGTCATTACATCAACTATAGGATTAGGCTCCTTATTATACGGTTTTTCAATGGCTGGAAGTCTTGGTTGGAGGGCTGATCAAGTAATTATTACAATCATCATAGGCGTAATTTTTATAAGCTTATTTATATGGTGTGAGTTAGTCGCTGAGCAACCAATGCTTAACTTATCTGTCTTTAAAAACAAGCAGTTTTCTATAACAATAGCCATTGGTTCGTTTGTAGCACTTGCTATGTATAGTGTTGAGCTTTTAACTCCTGTATATATACAAAACATTTTAGGTCATTCAACATTTCAAACTGGTTTGATTCCGCTACCTGGTGCAATTTTGATGGGTATAATGTCACCTATAGCTGGAATCATTTTAGATCGTTATGGTATACGACCATTAACTTACATTGGAATGTCTTTGATTGTAGTAACATCTTGGTTATATACCACTTTAAGTTTACATTCTAGTTTATTATTTGTATCAGCTCTGTACTCTACTTTTATGTTTGGAATCTCTTTTATTATGATGACAGTAATGACATATGGATTAAATCAACTCCCTCAATCCATGAGCAGACATGGTGCAGCTGCTGCTAATACAGCTCGAATGGTTTCTGGTTCAATAGGTACAGCGTTATTAACTACCATAATGTCGACACAAACTAAAAATTATTTACCTCAAATTTCAAGTACAATATCGGAATCTGTGGCGATTAAAGAAGCAAGTATTTTGGGAATGCAAGATGCTTTTCTTGTGACTACTACTTTAGCTGTTATTGTATTTTTTATGACGTTGTTTCTTAAAAGAAAAAAGTTATAAGCTAATTTATTAATTTTAAAAGGGGAAAACTTAGTGAATATAAATATAAAGTTTTTCAATTAGATTTTAAGTCAATTTTGATCTGTTCTGACTGTAACAATAAAGTCACTTAATGATCTAGATCTTGATCTACAAAAGGCATCCGTTACTAAATCATTCACGTAAAAGATATACCGTTCTCCGAGATAAAAACGCCTTGATTCGTGTATATTCGGGTTTATCAGGGGACGTTATATCTAATACCATGAATTACACACCAGTTACGTTTGTATAAATAGTTGTAGACAAAGGAGCTTTTATCATTCAATATCTTCCGAATTATTTTTGAAACTCCAGCGCAATATATAATTTAATCAAGTCATAAAAACAATGTTTTTGACAAAAGAAATTTAGTGTATTACATTATCTTGAATTATGTCGAATATAATATATTTTGATTAGTGATAATTGAAATATTGAGAATTTATAAGGAATAAGAACACCATGAAAGTGTATTATGCTGGTGAAGGGCATGGGATTTTCAGACAAATGCAGACAAATTATTTGATGGTTCAACTAATGAGGAGGAAAAAATAATGGAAAAATTAAATATAGGAATCATTTTAGGTAGTACACGCCAAGGACGTGTAAGCCCACAAGTTGGAGAATGGGTAAAAGAAATTGCTGACAAACGTGGAGATGCCAATTAGAATGGCTTCTAGCTTAACTGTTTTTTTAATCATAATATCAACCTTTAATTATGGGTTTTATTTTGATTTTGCTTTAATTTATCTATTCTCTTTAATAAGCCAACTAAACCTCTAATTGTAAATAATGTAAAGTTTACACTTCCAAAAGTATGGAGTGGCGACCACTTTTTCCATTTGAACAATCTGGAATTTTTTTCAAAATACCATTGCCCTAAACTCATTGGAACACTAAATATTAAGCTCTTTAAAAGTATCTTACTTATATTATCGTTATACGATATTTTAACCCAGATCACACTTAATATTGGAAAGAATAATATGTCATAAATAAGATTTGTTTTAAAGATTTTTGGAAAAGGGCGAACTGGATAGGAAACTCTTTGGGTTCCAACAACATAAGCATCAATAAGGGTTGCTAGAACTCCTTTTGAGAAAAAAATAAGTAAATTCTCCCTCATCTTTGAGCCCCGAAATAAAAAAGGTAAGCAAATTAAACACAGAACATTAAGTAATTTTAATAATTTTTTCTCCATAAATGTACCATCCTTTCTAGGATAAATTGATATTATTTAAAATCTCCTAATCAAATAAGTTTATCCTCCTTTTATTAAAATTAACAATTTCAAAGATAAGGATATATACATTTCTCATTTATTGGATTTTTATAAACCTATTTTTATTAACAATATAGAAGAGCTAATCAACATTATTTGATTAGCTCTCGGCCTGTAGACAAACCCCATTTCAAATCCTTGATTTGAAATGGGGTTTGCATTTAATCTCAATATTTTAGGCTGGGCAGGGATACTTCCATGCCCAGTTTGCCATTTTCTTAAGATTCGTGGCAGCAAAAGTTAGCATCGCCTGCATGGCCACTTTTTTAAGTCCTCTTAAAGTGGTCCATCGCATACCATGCTTTTCTTTGGCATCTGCAAAGACACGTTCGATTGTCTCCTTACGCATAGCGTATATGTTTTTATTAATTTCTGAATGTCGTAAATGATTAACCTCATCAATTTTATCTTCCCAAAATATGTCGGTGAATCAATTTCCAATTGTCCTTACTCTGTGAACAGGAATCAAGGAGTGGGCAATCTTTACAAATGGCTGGGTTTGATGCATATTGTCTGTAACCATCTTGGTCGTCGTACGATAAGGAAGCACTTGATCCTTCGGACAAATATAACAATCATAGTATTCATCATAAACATATTCATATTTTTTCTTGAATCCATCTTTAGTGTGAGGTCTCGTGTAAGGCATAACAGGTCTAATTTCTTTGTCCATTAAATATTTCGCGCAACAGGTGATGTTTTATATCCAGCGTCTCCAGCAAGAACATTTGGCTTACCTACTTTTTCAATCAATTCATCTACTAGAGAATTTACCACCTGACTATCTTTTCCACCTGTAACTTGATTGCCTAATACAAAGCCTTTTTAGTCACAAGCTGTATGAACGGAGTAGGCAAATTGTTTTTCTCGTTCATTTTTAATATAATAGCCACTTTCAGGATCTGTTGTGCTTACTTTAATTTCTTTCGTCTCTTCTTTTGTTTGAGGGGTGGAAAGGCTTTTTTCCATGTGCAATTCGATCTTTGTTTATTTCTTCTTCTAGTTGAACTTGATAACTTTTTGGTATAGGTAATAAAGACTAGAATAATAGTTATGTTATTAATTGGGAGGATAAAAAAGAAATGTCCTTATAGTTGGATGTCTTGGACAACCACATCATATTGTAGCATTCCTACAAATCCTACAAATAAAGATGGGAAAAAGGAAGAGATCCTGATGATATCTTGGCAAAATAAGAAAATCTAGAAAGGAGATAATATGCTAACAGAAGATGAACCTGCTTAAGAATTGCAGCAACAAAATCATCAACTTCCGTTTGCAAAAGTACTACACGACCAAGACACAATGCCTGTCCTGTCTTAGCATCTCTTGAATCGAAAGAGAAAGAAGTTGTTACTCTAAAACGTTTCTTTAAAATTGTTACATGTAATTCATCTCGATTTATTGTTGCTACACATTTACCTCCGGCAAAACCCATTTGGCCTCCGATAATTCTTGGAAACTTTTGACAAATAGATTCATCATTATTCCCCATACCTTTTATCCTCCCCCCTATTACTAGTAGGTTATGAATAAATAAATAGATATGACACGGATAACAATCTATTCGGAACATAATGATTGAAATAAAAAGCAAAGAATTAGTCTGGGTGTTTTACAGATTAACTCACATATTAGCCCATTATAGATCGCATTGTTTGATATAATTAAGGAATGACAACACTTACCATTCTCTCTTCGCGATAAACATCTTCATCATAACTCAAAGTTTGTACTATCTTTATCTTTCATTCTTCACCCTAGTGAATGACATTTTCTCCTAGTAGGCTCATGAAAATATTAACAAAAACCTAGTTTACTGAATCAATCTTTATTTGTTTTTAGTTAAATGTTTATAGCAATTACATAATTAAGTAGTATTTTTGGAACCCTATTTTACACATATAATTCTAGGTGGTGAATTCTTTCATGAAAAAGTTCCTTGTACTTTTACTTTCAGCACTACTTGCTACTTCCATCGTTGCATGTGACGACGAACCCGGGGAGGATGAAATTGGTGATGGAGAAATTAATGATGAAGAATAATAAATATGATAAGGGCTGACCTATTAGATTAGGTCAGCCTACATTTTAAACCGGAGTATCAATTTCTAAATCCTCAACACGTTTTTCTAAATATTGAATGTCTTTACGGGCATTAAAGCGGTCGGCTTTTTCTACTGAAACAGTAATATTATAATCAGGAATTCCAGCGTATTTTTCATATCTCCCTCTTGGTAATAAGAAATTGCCTTCTGGAAAATGTACTTCCAAGTTCCCTTTTGCAATATCAACAAATTTTGCTCTGCCTTGAAAAACACCAAATCCATTGTAAACGACAATCCCTTCTCCTTCAGTAATACTTAATGTACCAGCATCATCTGCGTTCATTAATACATCATAACGCTCTGCGTTGTTAAATGGATCTGTTTCTTTATAAACCATTGAATTAAATTGTTTACCACGTCGTGAAGTAACAATAAATTGGCCTTCCTTCTTACCTAAATCTGGGATATCAACAGCTACTAAATTCCCCTTGCCATCTGGTGTCGGACAAATACCTTCTTCACAAAGCCATGCTCCTCCCCATTGGAAAACGTCTCCTTGATCTTTTAAATGCTGAATTCCGTCATAGTCCCTATTTGCAATTGCAATTTCATTACGAATTTCTTGTCCTGTTTTGAAATCTACTAAATGTGCCTTATCAGGCTTAACTCGTTTCGCAAGATCAATATAGATTCGCCATTCTGAACGTGCCTCCTTTATTTCATTTTTATTCCCTTTAATTTCAGGAGAAAAATAAACCATACGTTCAGTTGATGTTGAAGTTCCACCACCTTCTTGCTCGTACCGTGTTTTTGCAGGAAGGACGATTACTGCTTCCTTTGCATCAACAAGAGTGGAAGTATTCAATATGATATCCTGATGAACGCGGATTTCTAATTCTGATAGTGCTTTTTCAACAAATTCAGGATCTGGCATAGTTTCCAAGAAGTTTCCGCCTGACAAATAGTAAAGTTTTATTTTACGTTCATGATCTTCAGGAAGTACAATATTTTCAAGTGTGACCCCAACAATATCTCCCTGCCATTTAGGTAGTTTAAATCCCCAAATTTCTTCCATTCGCTTTATGTTTTCCTCATCAAAATTACTGCCTGGTAATACAAATGGATCTGCCCCCATCTCTCCAGAACCTTGTACAGATGAATGACCGCGGAAAGGCATTAACCCGTTATTTTCACGTCCAAGAAAACCACGTAAAAGGGCCAGATTGGCTACTTGTGAAATATTGTCAGTCGCAAAGGAATGCATTGTTAAACCTAAAGCCCATGCAAATACGGCATTTTTACTTTTTGCAAGTAATTCCGATAATTCAACAATTCGTTCATACGGTACTCCAGATGATTTGATTATCTCATCCCATGATTGTTCCTGTACTTTCAGCTTTAATTCTTCATAGCCATTAACATGCTCATTTACAAATTCATGGTTTATTGCTGATCCGTACTGATTTTCTTCCATCTTAAACCAATGCTTCATGATTCCGTGTATAAAAGCGATATCCCCACCAATATTCACTTGATAAAAATCGTCGGCAATTTTTGTTCCGAATAACGCTGATTCAAGATTTGAAGGAATCCAATATTTTTCCATAGCCGGCTCACTATACGGATTCACCACAATAATTTTAGTTCCTCGTTTCTTTGCTTCTAACATATATTTCGTTGAAACAGGTGAACTATTTGATGCAACACTTCCCCAAAACATCAGAACATCGGTTCCAAACCAATCTTGATAGTTTGCCGTTGATGCACCTACTCCAATAGAACGTTTTAAAGCTGTTTTACTTGGTGAGTGACAAATGCGTGAGGCATTGTCTATATTGTTTGTACCTAAAAATCGAGCTACTTTTCCAGCAATGTAATAAGATTCATTTGTTATTCCTCTTGAAGTTAAATAAAAAGCATATTGTTTTGGATCTAATTCTTTCATTTTATTAGCAATGAGATCCATTGCCTCATCCCAAGTTATCCGAGAAAATTTTCTTTCTCCTTTGCGACGAATTAGTGGATAGGGTATTCTTCCTAATTTCCTTAATTCAGTGCTGCTATATTTTCGAAGTTCATCAATGTCTGCATGAACAACTTCTTCTTTTAAAGCAGGCATTGTGTTTAATCGTAGAACATTCAATCTTGTCGTACAAATATGGGGACCCTTTAAAGTCTGATCAAATAATCCAGATACTCCTAATGCACATCCATCACATACACCTTTTGTTAATATTTTTGTTGCATAGCCTAAGTTATCACTGTTTTCAATAGCAATCTTCATTGTATCGCGGAAATGTTGTGGTTTTACCTTTCCTAGTCCAAAAGGAATTGGACTAACCCAGTGTTTTGGCTGGGGGATTTTTGTTGCCTTTATCGGACCTTGATGTTGCGTTTTTCCCAATTAAATCAACTCCTAATCTAGTTAAGAAACGTGTCTGTCACTTTAAACAATATCTGGCTAATACCAGTTCAGGATAAGAAGGTTTATACGTTATAAACCTGTTAAGGGGCAAGTCAGTATAGTTTAAAACGATAAAATATCCTCTAAAAACAAGAAAAACCACCATACCTCAACATGATAATGTTAGAGTTAATGGTGGTTAGTCTTTTGCAGGGTCGCTACTAAGTGCCATACCTTTTTATTTAGAAAACTTCTCTTGAAGATCTTGATCAAAAACAAAAATTGACATTCCAAAATCTCTATCAATATCTATATCTACAAATAAATCTACAAATTTACACCCTAAGAATTCCTCCATCTCAACAGGTGGAGTCTTCCTATACATTTGCTTTACCATTTCAGTTCTTGCTGAGCGGAGCATATGTTTTCCTTGATCTGCACTGGCAATGAACTTTTCAACTGGTGATAAATTTCCTTCCATTTCACAAATGGCCCAGTTTTTACAAAATGTAGTTGTTATTTTGCTTGGTCCCTTACCCATATGTTTCTTTCTAAATGAGCGTACGATATTACTAAATTCTGCTTCATACTTATTCATAATACTCTCCTGCCTGCTCCGAGGTTGTACATGAATATTTTACCACAAATTTCTGACATTCTAAAGGAAAATCAAACCATTTTTGGCTGCACAACTTGTTTTTAATCGCTTACAATTCCATAAAGCATTCAAATGAAATTTAGCAACGAAAGTAATGTTGTCATTACACCTTAATGGTCTCACTTATTATTGTCGATTAGCACCAATTTGAACCGTCAACAGGATCGCTATCACGAAACAAATTGTTACAAATCCTTGAATTCTTATAAAAATACTAACATGTTCTCTTTTTTGCATCAATACTAAACTGAGATTTTATTTGGATTATTACTCACTTTTGGATAATGAGATTTATCAACCTTGTCAAACTTTTCTGGCAGTCATTTTTTGTATGTAGGGCTATATATTTATTGCCAATTACTTAAATGGTAGTCATCAAGAAATCTACTATACTTGTTAAATCCACTTGATGTGTTTATACTTTATACAATCAGAATTTTCTTTTAAAGGATGATCGTTGAACATGGTGCAAAAAATGAGTGTGAATCAAAAAATTACGAAATTTACGAATGGCCAACTTTCAGAAACAGAGGATGACATTGTAACGGAATATCCGTTAACAATCTTTGTCAATGATCAAGAGTTTGCTACAATGGTTTGTACTCCTACCCATTTTGATGAAATGGTTATTGGCTTTTTAGCCTCAGAAGGTGTTATTCGGTTTCAAGATGAAATTTCTTCTTTAAACATTGATGAAGATGCTGGTTATGCTCATGTGAAATTGCATTCAAAAATGACAACAAGTCAAGAATATTATTCTAAACGTTTTATTGGTTCTTGTTGTGGTAAAAGCAGACAATTTTATTTTCATAATGATGCTAGGACAGCTAAAACGGCAACAACGAAATTAACAATCTCTCCTACTCAATGTATAAAATTAATGGAGAACATGCAAAAAAGCAGTGTTGTTTTTCAGGAGACCGGCGGCGTACACAATGCTGCTCTTTGTTCACCAGATGGCATCATCGTTAGTCGTACAGATATCGGCAGACATAACGCTTTAGATAAATTATTCGGATATAGTATATTAAACAATGTTTCAGTTCGAGAGAAAATCATTGTTTTTAGCGGAAGAATCTCATCAGAAGTATTAGTAAAGGCAGCAAAAATTGGTGTTGGGATTGTTTTATCAAAATCAGCTCCAACTGATCTAGCTATTAAACTAGCAGATGACTTAAATATCACAGCAGTAGGTTTTATTAGAGGGTCTTCTTTTAATATATACTCACACCCTGAAAGGATCAAACTTTAAAAATGATAGATGGAGGGATACTCAATGGAAAGAACAAACACAACCTATGATTACTTTAATCGACCCCTTCGCGACCTCCGAATTTCTGTAACTGACAAGTGTAATTTTCGCTGCACGTATTGTATGCCAGCCGAAATATTTGGACCAAATTACCCTTTTTTAAAAAGAGATGAACTGCTGACTTATGAAGAAATAGTGAGACTTACTAACATCTTCGTCCAATCACTAGGTGTTCAGAAAATAAGAATTACAGGTGGAGAACCTCTGATGAGAAAGGACTTGACTGAACTCATTAGCAAGATAAATCAAATCGATGGTGTGAAAGATATTGCAATGACAACAAATGGCTCCCTGCTTCCTCTTCACGCAAAATTGTTAAAGGACGCTGGCTTAAAACGAGTATCGATTAGTCTTGATTCATTAAATGATGAAGTATTTGGAAAGATAAATGGTCGTGGGGTCACGGTAAAAACAGTCATGAAGGGAATTGATGCAGCAGCAGAGGCAGGCTTAGAAGTCAAAATTAATATGGTTGTTAAGCGCGGTATGAACGATCAAGAGATTATACCAATGGCAAAATATTTTCGTGAAAAAGGCTATATTTTACGATTTATTGAATTTATGGATGTTGGAAATACAAATAAATGGAATCTAAAAGATGTCTATCCAAAAAAGCAGATCCTGCAAGATATACAGCAAGAAATGCCCATTGAAGAAATAGATCCTAATTATCCAGGTGAAGTAGCTACTCGTTATCGCTATGTAGGTACTAAAACAGAAATTGGCGTTATTTCATCTGTAACAGATGCATTTTGTTCAACATGTAATCGGGCTCGACTTTCTGCGAGTGGAACAATATATACTTGTCTTTTTGCATCAAAAGGATATGATTTAAGAAATCTGATCCGTTCCAAACAATCTGATTTGGAAGTAGCCGAACATTTACAAAAAATATGGCATGGAAGAAAAGATCAATATTCCGATGAACGAAGTGATTCAACAATGACACGTAATAAAATTGAAATGTCTCATATTGGTGGATAATTCAGTTTGGGTGTGGATCATTATAAGGAAATAATTTGTGCTTATTTTGATTGTTAAAACTAATTTATTAAATTCCAGTTTAAATTATAGATAAGAACTGCACCTTCAATTGCTAGAATGTCTTCAACAATTGCGGTGCAGTTGAGTCTTATATCCAAGCGTATTAACTATCTTTTATACCTTTTTGTTTTTAATCTTAGTCATGAATCAAATCCTCTATTTAATATTACGTTCTTTTATTTGTTGGACAATTTTCTTTATAAAATCCTCAAATGGAACATTTTCTGATTGTTGGTTCCCGTATTATCTACCATTTACAGCTTCTTCTTTAACAAATCTCACAGTAATTATTTAATATTTTTCCCATAAAAAATTTCATCCATTTCTTCTGTTAAGCGAGCTGTAATTTCTTCTTGTTCTTCTTTACTTAATTTGTCTTTAGAATAGCCAAATAAATAATTATTCAAATCAAATTCTTTTAACTTACATTTTGTATGAAAGATGTTCTCTTGATAAATATTTACATCAATCATATCAAATTGATTTTTTACTTTTTCAGGAATATAATTTTGAATCGAACTAATATCATGATCTATGAACAATTTTTGCCCTTTAATATCCCTTGTAAATCCTCGAACACGGTAATCCATTGTCATAATATCCGTATCAAAAGAGTGAATAAGATAATTTAACGCCTTTAAAGGTGATATTTCTCCACATGTCGATACGTCAATATCTGCTCTAAATGTACTTATTCCTTCATTTGGGTGATACTCCGGATATGTATGAACTGTAATATGACTTTTATCTAAACCCATTACAATTGCTTCAGGAAGAGGTCCGGGTGATTCATCATAAGATTCAGTAGGAACTTCGACAACTGGACCTTCTGATACTAAGATTGTTACACTTGCCCCCTGTGGAACATAATCTTGTTTGGCAATATTTAACACATGCGCACCGATGATATCTGTAACAGATTTCAAGATTTTAGTTAGACGATCAGCATTGTATTGCTCATCTATATATTCGATATATGCCTCGCGTTCTTCTCTCGTTTTTGTATAACAAATATCATACATATTAAAACTTAATGATTTTGTTAAGTTATTAAAGCCATGTAGTTGAATACGTTGTTCTGGAGTTAGCTTCATGCTTCTTCCCCCTTATATATTTTATTTACTATATACCGATACTTTTATGTTCATTACTATATTACCCATTCATGCTTTTAATTAACATGTATCATTAAGATAAGTGATGTAAGCGTTGTTTAGAAAGATTCAAAAAGGCATTTTATACATTCCTCGAACTTGTTTACAAGATTAGAGTCATTCGTACCTATTTTTTAAAAAAAGACCACATCAGTTTCTTACATTCTGAATTGTGGTCTTTTCATTGCATATTATCTCATATTAAAAGAAAATCTTATAAGCTTTTCAATGCATGACTAATGGGATCTTCTCCACTTACTAAATCAAATGAACGATTGAATGTTTGTTCCTCGTCCAAGCATGCTAAAATTGTTTTCGCTACATCTGTTCTTGGAATTGATTTCCTTAATAAATTTTCACCAACCGAAATTTTACCTGTGCTTGGTTTATTTAATAATCCGCCAGGCCGAATAATCGTATATGTTAAATGAGATTCCATTAGAATTTTATCGGCATAATGCTTTGCAACATAGTAAGGTTTTAATGCTTCGTTCCAATTTTCTCTTTTATGAGCTTGAATAGCACTAACCATTACGAATCGTTTTATATTCAATTTCTCAGCTGCTTCTATTGTTTTTACCGCTCCATCAAGATCAATCAAAAGTGTTTTATCTGCACCTGTATGTCCTCCAGATCCTGCTGTAAAGACAATCGCATCACATCCATTTGCTGCATTTACAATATAATCAATATGGCCTTCTAAATCTGCTAATACTGCTTCTATGCCTTGTTTATTAAACTCTTCAACCTGTTCTTGCTTTCTAACCATTGCTCGGACAGTGTGTGCATCACTTTCTTGTATCAATTTAGCTAACTGATTTCCTATTTGGCCGTTTGCACCAACTACTAATACTTTCATAGTTCTTACTCCCTCCTTGCAGTTTGATCATTCATGATCATTATTGCAAAAACTGCCAAGTGGATCAAAATGTCTGCTTCAAGAATTAATTTATTGTGTTAGCTATTGTATTTACAATTTGCTCTTCAATTTGTTTACCCTGATCCGATCCTTTTAAATGATTTAATAAAATTGAAAAAATGAATGTTTCACCATTTTTTGTTTTTACATAACCTGAAAGTGAGCTAACATTTGTCAAAGTACCAGTTTTAGCTATTACGTTTTCTTTCAATGGACTTCCTTTCATTCTGTTACGTAATGTGCCACCAATCATTTTATCTTTTATACCAGCAACTGGAAGAGAATTCATAAAGCATGGGAACCAATCCATATCCTGTAAATGATAAAGCATTCTCGTTATTTCATTTGGCGGAACTAAATTCATATGTGAAATGCCTGAACCATCTCGCATAATCATTGTTTCTGTTTTTACACCTAATGACGTTAATGCATGTTCTTCTACTTCTAAACCTTCTTTAAAACTACCTTTCCCCTTAAATAATTTTCCCATTTCTTTTATTAGTACTTCAGCATGAATGTTGTTACTTAATTTCATAAAAGGAAGCAGCAATTCTGACAATGGCATTGAGCTATGGGAGATAACTACTTGGCTATTACTTGGGATATCACCAACTTTTACATCTCCTAATAATTTAATTCCTTGTTTATGTAATGCTTGTTTAAACAGATTCAATGAATATTTTGTCGGTTCCCATACAGCTATAGATTCTTTATGTAATGGGTCATTAAGAGGAATGGTGCCTTCAATTTGTATGATGTTAGTCCCATGATTTCTAGAAATAGTTATGTCATTCCTTCCATCTTTTTCTACCGTTTTTGTTTTGTTAATAACTTGAACGTAATCTGTTTCTGGACTAAAGCTGACAGTTGCTTTTTGATTTGCTTTTTCTCCAGGAGAAACCTCACAAATAATTGTTCCCGAATCATAATCTAAATCTGGTGATACTGTTAAAGCAGAAATTTGTGCACCATAATAGGCTGTTTCATCACTCCATGGAATGTCAATTGAATAACGAACATCATCATACCAGGAATCATCACCTATTAAATCACCACTAATCCATTTAATCCCCTTTTTCTTTAATTCCTTTGCAAATTGATCAAACGTATTTGGTGTAATAGTTGGGTCGCCTTTTCCTTTGATATACAGATTGCCCATAAGTACATGCCATTTGATTTCACCATCTGTATGTAATTCAGTTTGAAATGTGTAGTCTTTTCCTAATGTTGTTAGAGCGGCTGCAGCAGTGAATAATTTAAGATTTGAAGCTGGTGTTAATCGAGTCTCACCGTTATATGAATAAATAAGGTCACCTGTTGAAGCAGTACGAATACTGACACCAGCTATTGCACCTTTTAAATTAGGATGATTTTCAAGAAGATGGTTTAATTGATTTGTTAATTGAGGATGGTATTCATTAACTTGTGCTAAGGAATATTCGTTTTCTGATAGGAAAAATATAAGGAATAAAATAACAATTCCTTTAAATGGTTTTGCCATAGTGATCATTGGCTCCTTTCCACATTTACTCCTCCTATAATTTCTTCAATTAGAGGAAGATATATGCTCGAAGAAACAATGGATTCAGAGTTTTCTTATGCATGCCATATAAAAAGGGACTGAATCTTTAGAGAGATTCAGTCCCTTTTTAAGTTCTTATTAAAATTTATCCATTTCGTCTGGATCTGATCCAACACGTTGATCTTGGTTAAGTGAACTAATTTTATTCATATCCTCTTCACTTATTTCAAAATCAAAGATGTCAGCATTCTCTTGTATACGATGTGGTTTGATTGACTTAGGAATTGTGACAACTTCATTTTGCAGATCCCAACGTAAAATGATTTGTGCTACAGACTTATTGTATTTATTTGCAATTTCATTTAACGTTGGCTCTTCAAATAATCCCCCTTGCATTAAAGGTGACCATGCTTCAAGTTGAATTTCGTTTTGCTTACAGAACTCATGGAGACTAGTTTGGGTTAAACGAGGATGATATTCTACTTGGTTAACCATCGGTTTTATCTCACAAGTTTCCAGTAAATCTTTTAAATGATATTCTTTGAAGTTACTAACACCTATTGCTCTAATACGTCCATCTTTGTAAAGCTTTTCTAAAGCTCTCCATGTTTCTTTATATTTATTTAGTTTTGGCACAGGCCAATGAATAAGGTATAAATCTAAGTATTCTAAGCCAAGTTTCTTCATACTTTCTTCAAAAGCTAATAAAGTTGATTCATAGCCTTGTGCTGAATTCCAAACCTTTGTCGTAATAAATAATTCCTCACGAGGTACATTACTTTCGGCAATAGCCTTCCCAACGCCCTCTTCATTTCCATAGATGGCAGCAGTGTCAATACTTCTATAACCAGCATCAATTGCAGCTTTTACAGAATTTACTACTTCAGAACCTTCTTCAACCTTAAATACGCCTAACCCAAACCAAGGCATTTTAATTCCATTATGTAAAGTTGTCGTGCTCTGCAAGTTTTTCATTAAAAACACTCCTTTCATATCTACATGCATATTTTGCTATATTTTTCTAAAAATGAAAAGAAATATGCTTTAGAAATTGAATAATAAATTTACCTTTTATGAAATAAAAACAATTTAACTTTTATCCTTACTTTTTATGAATTGGAAAATCGCTTTTTATTGTGTTAGATGTTGATAATAACTATATCTTTCCTTTAAGTAAAAATATAAAAAGCCCTATAACTTTTTAGATTATAGGGCTATTCATAAATGACTATTATTTAATTAGTATCCAATGTAAGATGCACCGATAATAATTAAAAGGATAAATAAAACAACGATTAAAGCAAATCCTGCTCCATAACCATAACCTGCTCCGCCGCCCATGATATCACCTCCAAATGTGTTTGCTTTACTATATGTAGAGATCATCCACTCGGTTAAACCAAGAATAAAATTATGTTTCTAATTTCGTTTTATGTATTATTAATAATATAGGACTAATTTAAAATGATTTTGGAGGTGGAAAACATGTGTGGACGCTTTTCACTAGCGACAGATCAATCTATATTACAAGAGCAATTTGATTTTTTACTTAATGAAGAATTAACGTTTAGATATAATATTGCCCCTTCTCAAGACATATTAGTTGTTGGATCAAATGGACGGGATCGAGTTGGTATAACGATGAGATGGGGTCTTATACCACCATGGTCCAAGGATACGAAAATTGGCAGTAAGATGATAAATGCGAGAGCCGAATCAATTGATGAAAAGGTGAGTTTTAAAAAGCCCTTTATGAAAAAAAGATGTTTAATTTTGAGCGATGGTTTTTATGAATGGAAAAAACAAGATAAGATAAAGCAACCTTATCGTTTTATCATGAAAGATAAACGGCCATTTGCTTTTGCTGGTCTTTGGGAACAGTGGAATAACGGGGATAAGCCATTATATACGTGCACAATCATTACTACTTCACCTAATGATTTAACGAAGGATGTCCATGATAGAATGCCTGTTATTCTCCCACCTTCAGCATATGATACTTGGTTAGATCGAGATAACCAAAATAATGAAAAATTAAAAACACTCCTTGTACCATATAATGCTCAATTAATGGATGCCTATCCAGTTTCAAATGTTGTAAACTCACCCCAAAATGACTCTGAACAATGTTTACAACCAGTCAACAGTTTGTAATAATAACATTATGTAAACTTTATATTTGAAATAAAAAGAGTAAAGACAAATCTTGCATCTTTACTCTCTTTCTTCCCTTCTAGTTCCAAATTGCCTCTACCCATTCAGGGTGATCGATAAATGGGTTTCGATTATGTTGATACTCATTGTAAATGACTTCATTTCGGTTTCTCTCAAAGTTATCGACAGGATCTTGATTATGCCATTGTAATAGGGTTGAAAGCTTGCCATGATATGGCGAAGTCCCATTGTTCACGACATTATTTACCTCTAAATCTAGTTCGCCACTATCTCCCTCATAACGAACGTCCATATAAAAGATCATTCTTGCAACATCACCTTTCACTTCATCGCGAGGTTCCCATGAATCACTATCGGTATATGTATCAGGTGCTTCACCTTGTAATGATCCGCCATTATCAAAGTCCTTATTTCCACGTGAGCTATTTACTGAAACATCAGTCGGTCTGAGATGATGTAAATCAGTACCAGCTCCCATTGTAGTTCCGAAATCTCCATGTGATTTCGCCCAAACATGTTCTCTGTTCCAATTATCTACCCCAGAACCGTTTGAATATTTACTTTGTGAACGGCCAGTATATAGTAAAATAACGTTATTCGCATTATTAGGATCTTCATCTGTATTTCTCAAAGCTTCCCAAACGTTACTATAAGAAATTTCAGTATGATCATCAATAATATTATGCAATGCTGTTTTTAATGTCGAACCTGACTTACCTATTGCTTGATCATAGTATGTTCCTGCATAACCACCTTCTCCTGTTCCGCCGTCTGCTGTGAGGTGAATCATCTCAGATGTATTTTTTAAACCAGGATGTGAATAATATGCTGTTAAATTTCCGGTGACTTTAATTTTTTCACCCTTTAATTCAGGATTACTTTTCAGACCAAATTGTGAGCGGAATTGGGATGGAATCTGGACATAAAGCATATTTGAAGTATTTGTTTCACTACTTGAATCTGCAATAGCCAGAGAATAATCATCCGGATAATTACTTGTTATGACTGACGTTGCCGAGGTCGGCTTTCCAACTACGTAACCTTCAACAGCTTGAATAGCATTATTCTGTTGCTGAATAGCTTGTGATACAGTTAATGATGTTGTTGCTGCCTTTGTTGATTCAAACGAAAAAAATGAAAACATTAAAACAAAGATTAATAATACATACCTTAACAATCTACTAGACTTTTTCAATTTATATCCTCCTCTACCTAATTATTGATTATTCGCCTTAACAGTATCATCGTTCTATTAATATTTTTTGAATTAAATGTAAATTATTACTTTACAATCTTAAAACAGGAAAATATACATAATAAGCAGACGCTATATTAATTGATTTATAGGCTATTAGTTCATGATTCTTTAAGCGTTTAAATTTTGTACAAAAAAATACACATGGAAAATTCCATGCGCCATACCCTTCATAATTTATCCTTTTGTATCTAAAGGTTCTAAACGTGCTTCAATTTCTGTTCTCTGCCCTTCAAAATAAGGCGGTAAAGCTAGTTTTTGTCCTAAATGCTCGAAATCTTCATCACCTTCAAAGCCCGGACCATCAGTTGCAAGTTCAAACAGAATACCATTAGATTCTCTAAAATATAAAGATTTAAAATAATAACGTTCTACAAATCCTGAATTTGGTAAATGGTTCTCATTTAATATTTCGATCCATTTATTCAATTCATCCGCATCTTCTACTCGGAAAGCAACATGGTGAACACTTCCTCGACCTGGTCTTTCGCGACTCATTTGATCATCTTCAACGATATGAATTTCTGCTCCAGTCCCACCTTCCCCAGTTTCAAAGACACGAACTTGTTTTTGATCTATATCTCTTTGATACCCTGCTTTTTCATGAAATCCCATAATATCAGTAAGTACCTTTATTGTTCTTTCAGGTCGTGAAACAGTTAAATGAACTGGTCCTAAACCTATTACACCATGTTGTTGTGGAACAGGACTATTTTCCCAAGGTTTCCCCCCTGACACTCCATGATTTTCTTCATCTGAGACAAGTATTAAACGCTGTCCTTCTGGGTCACGAAATGAGATTGTCATTCGTCCACTTTCATTCGTAATTGCCTCATGATCGACTTTCAGTTGCTCAAAACGCTGTTTCCAATAATGTAATGCTTGATTATCCTTCACACGTAGCGATGTGGCAGAAATACTATTTGTTCCCTGATATGTTCTACCTGCATAAGGTATTTCAAAGAATGTTAAGTCTGTACCTGGGTTTCCTCTTTCGTCAGCATAAAATAAATGATAAACAGATGTATCATCCTGATTGACCGTTTTTTTAATTAATCTAAGTCCTAGAACTTTTGTATAGAAATGAAAATTTTTCTTAGCATTTGCAGTAATAGCTGATACATGATGTATACCTTTAAGTGGTTTCAGATTCATATTAGCAACCCTTTCCAAAATAATTTAAAGTCTTTATAAGTTATCTCAAATAAAACAATCTTGAATTCAAGATAAAGTATATATGATTGAAGTGATTAAAGTCAATATTCATCAACTAAGTCGTAGTATTTCTTAAACCTTCAATAAAAAAACTATATTCACAACTTTCATGTAAATAACATTTACGAATGAAAAAGTGAATATAGTCTTTTAAGTAAGTATAAGTATATCGAGATTAGAGCATCGGTAGCGGTGGATCAATTCCTAATACAGGTTCACCATTTACAGTTAACCAAATATAATAATGATCAATTTCAGTTCCTAAGCGATTTTCAATTAATTTGATTGCATTTTCTTGAACTTCAAAACTTTTTTGAGCAGTTTGTTCTCCAAGAGGAATGTTTATTAAACCAAGGGCATCGGCTATATATCTTGCATCCTCGTAAGATACCTCAATATATTTGTCATACTCTGGTAAATAGGCTGCTTTTGCAGGAGAAACTGTCACAATGACTACAAATAATAAAGCAGCAAGAAAAAGTCCAATTTTCTTCATTCATTTCTCTCCTCTAAATTCTATCTCGTAGTGATAAAAATGTATCGACAATGATTGGATCATACATTGTGCCACGGCATCTTTCAATCTCTACAATAGCTTCTTCTTTTGTTTTTCCCTTATGATAGGGTCGATCAGTAGTTATCGCATCATATGAATCTACGACAGAAATGATAGAGGCTTCAACTTCAATCTCATCATTTGCAAGCCCATATGGGTAACCCTTACCATCGTATCGTTCATGATGCTGCTCGACAACTATGCCAGCACTCATTAAAAATGGAAGCTTCGTCTCTTCCAAGATTTCTCGTCCATAGATAGAATGCCGTTTCATTATCTCCCATTCTTGATTAGTAAGTTTTCCAGGCTTTTGCAAAATCTCTTGTGGAATTTTCACTTTTCCAAGATCATGAAAAAAAGAAGCCATATTTAATCGAAGAAGCTGTTTTGATCCTAACCCTAATGCTTCTCCAACCAACATCGATAGTCTACTAATTCTAGCACAATGGTCTCCAGTATAGCCATCCTTTTCTTCGATCGATATGACTAGATTCATCAAGTTTCTAGTTATTTGACTATAACGATGAAAAACTGGTTGTGAAGAAACATATAAAAATTCTGTTTCCTCAATTGATTGAAACACATAATGCTCTTTTACAGGACTTCTATGAAATGAATCTCCAGCTTTAAATACCACAAATCCATCATTTGTTTTTAGCTTTAACATACCTGATATGACAAATAAATATTCTAAAGCCTCCCAGCCTTCCTCTGGTTCAAGTGCCCATCTAGTATTCGGCTGTAGTTTATGATGAATAATTTCAGTATGATCACCTGAAGCAATAAGTGAAATGGTTAAACCTTTTAATTGAACAGTTTCTATAAATCCGTTCATATTTGGTATGTCCTCCATATGCCCCTCACTTCCTATATACATTCTTTCTTCATCCATTAATTATATAAAATCTAAGTAATATCGCATAGATTGTTTTAAAAAAATGAATATTTTACTAATTTTAGATGGTTAAAAATGTTAAAAAAGATATTTATTTCAATAATAGTGATTCTCTATACCTATATCTTCCCTAGACAATATGTTCTATACAATAATGCTTTTTTTAAAATCGTTATTCTTCAGAATTTATTTTTTAATCATAATAATATTTATTATTGAAATTAATAAACTAACAAAATATAATAATAAAGAACCTTGTTCTCTATTTTGATAAATATTTTTTGCAAACGATTACAACAAAGGTTTATTTTTGTATATGAGGGGAGAAAATTCATGACAAGAGTTAATACGATTGAGATTATTAACAACAGTAAATTTAACCGCTTTCATTTAAATTTACTATTTTGGAGTTTTTTAATCATATCATTTGATGGTTATGATCTTGTAGTCTACGGGACAGTTGTACCAGTCTTAATTGAAAAATGGAATTTAACTGCCGTTGAAGCAGGAGCAATGGGAAGCTATGGACTATTCGGTATGATGTTTGGCGCAATCTTTTTTGGAACACTAGCGGACAGAATTGGAAGGAAAAACGTTATTACCATTACTTTAGTATTGTTTAGCCTATTTACAATGTTATGCGGTTTTGCTGAAACCCCAACTGCATTCTCTACTTTCCGTTTTTTAGCAGGACTAGGTCTTGGGGGTATTATGCCTAATGTCATCGCTTTATTAACAGACTATTCACCTAAATCAATGAAAAGTATGGTCGTATCAATCGTTTTATGTGGATATTCAGTCGGTGGTATTCTCGCACCACTCTTAGGTATTTTTATGATGCCTTCATTTGGATGGGAATCGATCTTTTGGATTGCAGGGCTCCCGCTATTGCTAATACCATTCATGTATAAGCAATTACCAGAAACTCCAAGTTACCTTATTAGAACAAACAAAAATGAAAAACTATTCGCTATCCTTTCTAAGGTAAGTCCAGAATCAAATTTTAATCAAAATCAAGAGATTATTAAACTCCATGAACCTGATACAAAGGTTCCAATTATCGGCCTGTTTAAGGAGAATCGTGTATTAAGTACTTTTATGTTTTGGATTGCCTTTTTCAGTTGCTTGCTAATGGTTTATGGTTTGAATACATGGCTCCCAAAATTGATGATTGAAGCTGGATATGCATTAAATTCAAGCTTAGGATTCCTAATTGCTCTTCAAGGCGGTGCAATTGTAGGTACTCTAATTTTAGGCCGACTTTGTGATAAATACGGCTCTAAAAAAATGCTAGTACCAATGTATGCGTCTGGTGCTATAGCATTGACTTTGCTTGGATTTGGCGGAAATACGTTTATCATTTATTTGCTTGTTGCAGTTGCAGGTGCAGCAACAATTGGGGCGCAAAATATCGTACAAGCCTATGTATCTCAGTATTATCCACCATATATTAGATCTACTGCATTAGGAATGGCATCTGGCATTGGAAGAATAGGCGGCATGCTTGGCCCACTATTAGGTGGATTCTTATTATCAATATCCCTGCTTATACATCTAAATTTTATTGCTTTTGCAATACCAGGTTTACTCGCAACCATTGCTTTAGCAATTGTACCTGAAAGACATAGCTATTTAAATAATGCATCAAATAAGCAATCATCTAAAATCGATAAAAATGTGAGTTAGAAAATAACATTCAAAAAAGCTGCTAGGGTATAATATCTCCTAACAGCTTTTTTGATGAATAATTTATTCTTCTGTTTTTACAGTTTCTGGTTGATTCACATTCGTATAATCGTATTCAGCAGGATTAATAGGCTTAAACCCTTCAGGTGTATAGAATCGCAATAAATCTTGATTTACAATTTTATCTGACATATGAAGCTTCAATTGCGTCATTTGTTCATATTGTTTTATTAATTCATTTTCCTCTAAAGGTTCCCCTGTATTTGTATCAAAATATTTTCCATTTAAAGATGTTACTTCTTCACTTACAAAGTCACCGTTTCTAAATGGTACTACATCTTGATGGTCTTGGGAGAATAAGTCTGTACCTAATTGTACATAGCCTTTCGTGTCAATACCGAGTAAATGTAACAATGTTGGTAAGAGGTCTGTCTGTCCACCATACTGATGCATAGTGCCCCCTTCTTCACCAGGGATATGAATAAATAACGGAACTCTTTGTAATTGAGCATTTTCGAAGTCTCCTACTTCTTTACCCAATACTGTGGACATTGCTTTATTATGATTTTCCGAGATACCATAATGGTCTCCATACATAACAATCATAGAATTTTCATACAAGCCTGCTTCTTTTAGATACGTAAAGAATTCTTCTATCGATTCATCTAAATATCGCGCAGTTTGAAAGTAACCATCAACAGAACTATCACCTGTTGTGTGCTTCTCTATCGTTGCTTCCTCCGGATCCAATGGAAATGGGAAATGATTCGTTACCGTAATAAACTTGGTATAAAATGGTTGACTTAAGGATTTTAGCATTGGCATAGACTGTTGGAAAAATGGTTTATCTTTTAAGCCATAATTTAACATATCCTCATCTTTTGCATTGTAATAGCTTAAATCAAAAAATCGATCATATCCAAATGATTTATAGATTTCATTTCGATTCCAAAATGATTTTGTATTTCCATGAAACACTGCAGAAGTATAACCGTTTTGCCCTAAAATAGCTGGTGCTGCTTGGTAAGTGTTACGTCCTTTAGTAGAGAATGCCGCTCCTTGTGGCAATCCGAATAACGAGTTTTCTAACATAAACTCAGCATCAGCTGTTTTACCTTGTCCAGTTTGATGGAAAAAGTTATCAAAGTAAAACGTGCTTGAATCTTTCGTTAATGAGTTAAGGAATGGCGTTACTTCTTCCCCATTCAATTTATAATTAATAATAAAGTTTTGTACTGATTCTAAATGAATATAAATAACGTTTTTACCTTTTGCCATTCCGAAGTATTTTGAATCTGGTTCTGCATAAATGGCATTTGTATAATTGGTAACCTCTGTAATATCATCAGTGTCAGCCATTGCACGTTGAGCCGATGCACCTGTACTTTGAATAGCATCATATAGTGCAAAATTATACATTCCTAAATATTTTACGATATAGTTTCTGTCAAATGTTCTTGTTAAAAGCTGTGGACGATCAGTTTCTGCAAGTCCTAAGTTAACTACAAATAAGGCAACTGCAGAAGAGAATACAATAACAATCGTACGAGCTTTTAGTTTTACAGCAGCTGGTTTAATTACTTTAGTTAAAACTAATACTAACAATAGAATTGTATCTAAGAAATACAAGATATCATATGGTTTAATTAATGCTTCTATACTTTGTCCTAAATCACTTGCATTCCCTGTTTGTGTCAATGTGGGAAGAGTAATAAAATCTGTAAAAAAACGATAATAAACAATATTTGCATATAAATAGAGCGTTTGTATAAATCCTAATATCATAATCCATCTAAATGCTTTTTTTCCTTTAAAGAATAAAGCAAAGCCTAAGAAAAAGATAACTGAGCTTGCTGGGTTTAAAAATAATAGAAACTCCTGCATAGCATTATCAATACCTAAACTAAACTCGACATTATATGCGATATAGGTTTTTATCCATAAAAAGAGTGCTGCTATTAGAAAGAAATTTAATTGGTTATTTAGCCATGAAAAAGAATTTAATTTTAATTTCATTATGATCATTCACCTCAAATTTTTGAATCTCATTTTTTCATATGAATCGAACTTGGAAGTTGCTATTTGTAATAGCTAACAGACCATAATATTAGCCTATTGAATAATAGATTGTCAAACTTGTAAAATATAACAATATCAATCAAAGCCTTGCTCTCTCTCAATTTTGATAAATTGTTAACATTTTTTGAACAGTTATTCCTTTGAAATTTAGATAATTGAAGGGTTTACAGGATTTGAATGATGGTTCATTCCAAAACTGAATAAATTGCTTTGGGGGAGGTATCATCGATAAAACATTGGAGGGGTAACAAAAATCCCCCCTCTTATTTTTGATTTTCTTCCTGCCATACTTTTTCGATTGCGTCTAGGAATGTTTGAGGATGCTGTGCACCTGATACAGCGTACTTACGGTTAATAACATAAAATGGTACTCCAGTAACACCTATCTGCTGTGCATCTTGTTCTTGAGCCCGAACTTCAGCTTGATATTTGTTACTATTGAACATCGATTGTACTTCTTGCAAATCCAATCCTACTTCAACTGCTAATACACTTAAAATGTCGACATCCCCTACATGCTTAATCTCTGTAAAATATGCGCGAAATAATCGTTCAACCATTTCATTTTCTTTTCCATTATGTTTAGCAAGTTGAATCAATCGATGTGCATTAAACGTATTTGTTGGTACAACCTTATCTAAATGGTATGTTAGGCCAACTTCTTTCGCTTGATTTGTTAATTGTTGATTCATTGAAATAACTTGTTCTAATGGTATTCCTTTTTTTTCAGCGAGAAATTCAGGAAATTTCACATCATAATCTATCTGTGCGTCAGGTTGCAGCTCAAAACTGCGGTACTCAATTTTAACCTCGTCACGATGAGAAAATTGAGAAAGTGCCATTTCTAAGCGACGTTTTCCTATATAGCAAAACGGACAAACAATATCTGACCATATTTCAATTATCATTTTTATTTTCACCTTCCTACTATAAATGTTTTACCTAAACATCTTAACAATAGCTTTCTTAACATAACATGTAAAGAAATGTGCATTAGCACATTCTTGCTTTTTATGATAAAAATACTCCAATTAAGTAGTAGGAGTATTTCATACACATTTTATTCGATTTTTTCAGGTTGAGGATAATCTATCCCAAAAGTCTCAATTGTTATCTGTTTCATTTTTTGTTCCTTTAATGGCTTGTCCTGCTGATCTCTTTGGGCATTAACAATATTGTCGACAACATCCATACCTTCTGTTACCTTTCCAAATGCAGCATATTCACCATCTAAACTATCTGCATCTGCAACCATAATGAAAAATTGAGAACCAGCTGTATCTGGTGCTTGAGTACGAGCCATAGAGATAATTCCTCTCTCATGCTTCAACTGATTTTCGAATCCATTTGATGTGAATTCACCTTTAATATGATAGTCCGGACCACCAGTTCCGTCCCCATTAGGATCTCCACCTTGAATCATAAAACCAGGGATGACTCTGTGGAAAATGACGCCATTATAAAATCCAGATTCTGCGAGTGTGATAAAATTACTCACTGTATTTGGTGCAATATTCGGGTATAGCTCAATCTTTATGACATCATTGTTTTCCATTGTAATAGTAGCTACTGGATTATCCTTAATTGTTTGTTTTGGCTTTGAATCCAGTTTATTCAATTTTTCATTTTCTGAGGAACTGCATCCTCCAATGATCATCACAATAAATACAACGGTAATTATATAGATGATTTTAGATAGATGTTTCATAGTGATCTCCTTTACTTAAATGTCTTTACAACAAAGTATACATGACCGTCAAAGCATCTGTCTAAGCGTAAATGTAGAGAAAAAATATACTATTTACACATTTCTCTGAACAAATGAAACAAGGCCAGACTTTTTACAGTCTGGCCTTGTCATTTATATGATTAGATTTTTATATATATCGCAGCTTTTATTTGAATTTCTCCGAGTTGATAATTTGTAATATGCGAAAATCCATATACACATCCACAACCATCAATATCAAATAATGTCATTTCCATAAAATCTTGAGGCAGCTCGTGTAAATGCTTTAAAATGAGTTCATTTTCTGATTTGTAAAGAAGATCACCTTCTTGTAAATAGTGAACAAATGGATTAGTTTCAAGACGATTTTCCAACGAAATGTTAACATTTTTCATTTAAAAGCACCTCACCTTTTAATTTTCTGTATTTTCTGATTATTAATATAATACACGAAAAAATGTTATTTGAAAACAATTTTTTGAAAATTTTTTTATAGAAATTTATGGGTTTTATTGTATAGTTCATTTTTTATGAGATTGTTTTCTAACTAAATAATAAGAAAACTTTTAGTCTATCAGATCTGGTATTTTAAACAGATGATACCAGTTACAGAGGCATACAAACATGGTAAAATATCGACAAGGATGTGACATGTATGCTGAAAGTCCGACATTATTTTATTATATTAATCCTTACTTTTCCGATTCTTGTCAGCTTTGACCCAAATGGCTTACCACGTCAATTTTTTGCATTATATGAATCTCCTGAAGGAATTCAATTTATCAGCTATTCTAAGGAATGGGATCAACAGAAATTAGTAGAACTATATAAGGAATTATTGCAAAATAAACATGGGAAAGAATTAAACTATTTACAGGAAGTTAGAGTGATTGATGGAGCACTATCCTCTTCTTTAACAAAGGGAAGTTATCATGCCTTAACAAATACAATAACGCTTTATCAAGGTGGAAAGTATACAGAAACAAGTGAATATCGAGAAACACTATCACATGAATATGGTCATCATTTTGCCTATTATTATTTTCCTTCACATCATTTTCCTTTTTCAGAATGGCAACAATTACGTGGAATATCTACAACTAATCTTCGATGGGATGCTTTTTGGAATTATAAAGAAAAGAATCATGCCTTCTACCCGCAGGAAGTCATAGCAGACGATTATGTTTTATTATATGGAGCAACAAAAAAACTTGATGTCAATAATATAGAAAGTAATGAAGTATTCTATTTACGAACAGAACATGAAAATCAGGAGCTTCCAAATGTCCTTGAAAATACTGATCTCCAAATGTTTCTAGAAGAAGAAAGTGGAATAAAGATTAATGAGGATCGATTACTTCAATCACCGAAACTATTAAAATGGAGTGATGAAACTCTTTTATTTCAAATATCAACTAAATCAAATGTAGCATATCGCTTAAACCTTGCCTTTCATGATTCTTTCAATTCTACTTTAAATAGTGAAGTAGTTGAAGTTTATGAGATTACTTCAGGGAAAACAAACGGACATTTAGAATTTTCATTAGACCAAATAGATCAAGAGATATTTTCGAAATATGAATATGTTTCTACTACTATTGATGTTGTTGATTTATCAACCGCAATTGGATTTCAAACAGAAGAGAAAACACTTAAATTAAATAATTGAAACCCTGTTCATTCAGGGTTTCATTTTTTTACATCATAAAATTGTGCCTTAACAAGCGAAGCTAACACCAACGGATCTAGTTCGATCTGAAAACCGATCTTACCAGCACTTACAACAATTTTTTCTAATTTATTTGCACAATTGTCTATAAACGTAGGATAGTTCCTTTTCATTCCTACTGGAGAGCAGCCACCGCGTATATATCCGGTCCATTTCTGGAGCTCCTTCACTGGAAGCATGTCTAATTTCTTTTGTCCAGCTGCTTTTGCAGCTTTTTTTAAATCAAGCTCTGAATCTACTGGAATCACAAAAACATAGATATCCTTTTCTCGATACAGAACCAATGTTTTATAGACAGATTCACATGATCTGTTTATTTTTTCGGCAACTGCCACTCCATCAATTCTTCCATCATTAGCATTATAGCTCAAAATTCCATACTCTATTTTGTTTCCGTCAAGAATCCTCATTGCGTTTGTTTTACTACTCATCTAATTCATCCTTCACTTCTCACATATCTTTCGCTCTATTCACTCTCAGCTTCTAAAAAGGCTTGGAGCTCATCTAAACGTTTATCATATTCTTCCATGTCTATTTCTTCCTCTTCATTACTTAAATTGATTTCCTCCCACTGTTTTGAACTTTTATGCGTTTCTTTCTTATTCTTTACGTTATCCACTAAATCTGTCTTTTTGAATTCCGTTTCATTTTGAATGTAAGTTTTACTTAAATCATGATCATCAATCTCTCTAAGTCGAGAAAATAAAGTTTTGTATTCATCCTGTAGACTTTGTCTTTCTAAAAAAATCTGTTGAATTCGAATTTTGATCGCTTCTCTTTCATTGAAACTCATAACAAACACTCCTTCATGCATGCAATTGTTATAAATTTTATGTTTTGCTTATGTATATTGTTTATATGAAAATGAGAAAAGCTTACGCTTAATTCTCCCTTTATTACCAATTATCCTGAACCAAGATTGACCAACATAAAATGGATTTGAAAGGATATTTTCGATAATATGAGAAATTCTGTCCTCCTCTTCCTCTTTTTTTATGGTTGATTTACATGATAAAGAAAGAACAAAATAGGTTTTTTCACTATTAATTTCAAGTAGTTGAAGGTAATAAACATCATTTTGGGTTTTATTGAAATCCTTTAACACTTTTTCGATACTTTTTTCTACCTCTATCTCAAATTTACTTGCTTCACTCCATTTAGATAGAAGAGAATCATAAAGTGACAATGTCAGTATATAATGCATGGCAAAATTTTGTGGTTCAAATTCCTTTTGCAACACTGTTTGTTCTTCTATAGGAATCAAAATAAAATCTTTATAGTTTGCAAAAAATTTTTCACTCATTTTCCTTACCTTCTTTCCTCATAATGACACTTTTCAACAACGTCTGACTTAATATTCATTAATAAATAAGTTCTCTTTAAAACCCTCTAAACCCTTTATAAAAATTGAAAAGTTCGTAAATTTTCTCCGATTTAATCTGACTTTCTATTGTGGAATTTAAATTAAATTATAAACAAGAAAAATGAAATAAAAATTTTGGAGGTATTAAAACTTATGTACTATTTATCCAAATGACTTTATTCTTATCTAAATGATTGGAAATGACATCTGTATTTCGTATATTAAACGCAGATAACGAGTTATTTAAATACAGGTAAAGATCGAGTAAATCGACAAATTATTTAATTTAGCTTGTATATAATGGCATTAGCTTTGAAAGAAAGGAGTGTTTATCCCTGTACTGACTACTTGTGATCAGAAAATATTGAAAATCATAAGGAGGAACAATCATGCTATTTAAAAAATATCGGAAGTTGTCAGCTCCTGTCCTTGCATTAATGCTAGTGTCTGCATGTAATGGTGGTCAAGATATAGAGGAAGAACCAGCATCTGGTGAAATCGGTACAGAAATACCTGCTAATGAAGAAATGGCTCCCGAAGATTCCAAGGATAGTGAAATGAACACAGAAGAACCTGCTTCTAGTGAGAATGAAACAGAAAATCCATCTAGTGAAGAAATAGTTCCGGAAGATCCTGCAAATGGGGATATGAACAAAGAAGAATCGACAATTGAGGAGACTGTTCCAGAGGAACCTGCAAATCAATAATTAAAGGCTCCATCTCATAAAGTGAATTTCGTCACTATATGAGATGGAGCACAATTCAAAGAGATGATAAAGGGAGGCTTTTGAACTCAGATTCTACTTTCATGTCCTCTTTTTTCATATAAAACAGTTAAACTTATAAGTGTAACCAATATTGTTGCTCCCATATCTGATAATATAGCAATCCAAAGTGTCAACAAACCCGGAATTGTTAATAATAATGCAATTAATTTTAACCCAAGTGCTAATGTAATGTTTAGTTTGATTATTTTATTTACTTTTTTGGCAGATCTAATAGCGGATGGTAATTTGCCTAAGTGATCCTGCATTAACACAATATCAGCCGTTTCGATTGCACTGTCTGTTCCTTTACCCATCGCAATGCCAATATCAGCTGTAGCTAATGCTGGAGCATCGTTTATACCATCTCCAATCATTGCAACTTTTTCATTTTTTGTTAGTTCTTTTATTTTTGATACCTTTTCTTCTGGTAATAAACTAGCAAAATAAGTGGTTAGACCAACACTCTTTGCTACCTTCTTAGCAGTCATTTCATGATCTCCAGTTAACATAATTGTTTTATTGACACCTGATGAGTGCAATTGAGAAATCACAGATTGACTTTCTGCACGTACTTGATCAGAGATTCCCATGATTCCAAGGATGTTTGTTTCATTGGCTAAAATGACGATTGTCATTCCTTCGTCTTTAAACGTTTTTAGATCTTTTAGAACTTGGCTTGGAAGGGCTATATGATGAATATGTGCCTCATTCCCTAAAAAATAGGTTATTCCATTAAACTTGGCTATAATTCCAGTGCCTGACACAGCGGATATTTCCTCTGGTTCGAGAAAATGTACACCTTCTGCTTTACTCAATACTGCTTTAGCAATTGGATGTGAAGAAGTTTTTTCAATAGATGCTGCTATTTGTAAAAATGCCGGATCATAGTCAACAAGTTTTTCGACATAAGGCTCCCCTTTTGTCAATGTCCCTGTTTTATCAAAAGCAAATGTCGTTACTTTACCTAGTTGTTCTAAGAAAACTCCTCCTTTAATGAGGATCCCATTTCGAGCATTTTTCGTAATTCCTGAAACAATTGCAATCGGTGAAGATAGGACAAGTGCACATGGACAACCTACAATTAACACAGCTAAACCTTGGTAAAACCAATCTCCCCAATTCCCATTTAGAAAAAGTGGCGGGAAAATCATGACCAAAAATGAGATCACCATAATGAAAGGTGTATAATATTTTGCAAATTTATTAATAAACAGTTCAGTTGGTGTCTTAGTATCTTGTGCTTCTTCAACAAGATGGAGAATTTTTGCTAAAGAAGAGTCTTCATAAGCCTTTGTAATTTTAATTTTAAGAACACCTTCATTATTAATACTTCCCCCAAAAACATGTTCATCAATTGCTTTTTCTACTGGCATTGATTCACCAGTTATCGCAGCTTCATTTACAGAGCTTTTCCCATCAACAACTATTCCATCAGAAGGGATTTTTTCTCCAGCCTTAACTAAAACTACCTGATTGACTTTCAAAGAAGAGATTTTAACAATTTTTTCTTCACCATTTTCTAAAATCGTAGCTTCTTTTGGAGCAATTTCAAGTAATTTTTCCATTGATTTTCGAGCTTTCTGCATTCCTAAACCTTCTAAATATTCATTTATCCCAAAGAGGATTGCAACAAGTGCACCTTCCTTCCATTCACCAATACTAAGTGCACCGATAAGAGCAACTGTCATAAGCGTTTCAATATTAAATTTAAACTTTAGTAAGTTTTTTAAGCCTTTTAGGAATGTTTGATAGCCGCTCAAAATCGTTGCAGCTAGAAAGAAGCCAATCGCTACATATTCATTAATCCAATATTCTGTAATAAATGCAGCAACATAAAAAAATGCAGATATGGACAATAAGACCATCCAATTCACGCCTGTATGGTGTTCATGATGGTGACCTTCATCATGAGCATGATCATGTTCTATATATGCTCCATCTGATGATAAAATCTTATTTACTCTATCCATATCGACTGTGCTTTCTAGTCGAAGTTTTCCAGTATTATAGCTAAGCGATGCTGTTTCCCCTGAAGGTAATTTATTAATTTCCTCTTGAAGCTCTCTTGTACAGTTTACGCAGGTTAAACCCTTTACTTTATATTCATTCATTTTGTTTCACTCCATCTATAAGCTTAATGATGCTGTGCATGATGAATCGTTTGCTGCAAGACATTCATAACATGATCATCATCTGCTGAGTAATATAGCGTAGTACCTTCTCTTCTATATTTAACCAACCGAAGATTTTTCAAAAATCTTAGCTGATGAGAAACTGTCGATTGTAACAATGAGAGTTTTTCAGCTATATCATTTACAGAGTGTTCTTCATGTGATAACAAATGTAAAATTCTGATTCTTGTCGGGTCACCTAATGCTTTAAATGTCTGTGAGACAATAAAAAGTGTTTCTTCATCAAGCTGTTCGATATTTTTATGATTGTTATTTGTGGAACCGCCCACCATATCACACCTCTTTGTATTATTATATTTGCAAATATGAGTATATGCTCATATTATCTAATTAAATTGTAAAAAAAATATTGGCTTTTGTCAATCTTAGCCAATAATAAAGATGATTGCCGCAATAAATATGCCAGAAAGCAAACTTAACCAATGGAAGGATCGATATCCTTTTTTTAAAGAAGGAAAAAACAATTCAAAAATAGTAATATAACCCATCGTGCTAATTGCAACACCAAGTATCATTCCTAGATATTGAACATTACTGAATGGAAGAATACTTCCTAATAATGCAAAACTTGTTAAGCTTACACTTAAGAATACAAAGGAAGCAAACAAATGATGTATTTTAAGGGATGATGCTATATAGATCATCATTAATGTTATACCCTCAGGAATGTGATGGAAAACAAGCAATTGAAATAAATGTTCATTATGTTCAGCATGATTGCCTAAAGCGATACCTGCTGGAACATTATGAAGCGTGATGGCTAAAATGAGAAAATAAAAAGACGATGTTTTATCTACGATAACATTTTGAGAATGATGTTTATGAATAAGTTTATCAATGAAGAACATGACGGAGAGTCCTATTAAGATACCAATCACCACAGAAACACTACTATAATCAGAAAAACTGTGTGGAATCAGTTCTAAAAATAGGACTCCGCATAATACTCCTGCACATAAAGATAAAATATAGTCTATTTTCACATTAAACCAACTAGTGATTAATAAAGACAAAAAACTCCCTGTAAACAAAGCAAAAAAGACTGATAAACTTAATGAAATTCCCACCATTTCTCCTCCAAAATTCTGCCTGAAACCTGGATAACTATTCTAGATCTATGACTCTTTTTCCTAGATTAGTACAAGTTAATGGAGCATATTATGGAACGGAATCTTTGTTACTCCCTTTTTCATTCCAAAATAGCCTTATATCGACTATTTCTTCAATCGAAGAGTAATGAGCTAGCTTGATTCAACCTTTATCAATGTTGTCTAGTGTATATCCCTATGGTTCTTACATGTAATATAGTTGTATAAACCCTACATATTTTGTTTATATCGCTGGTTAATTTCCAATAATCTCCGAAAGAAAATAGTCAATGACAACACCAGAGGATAATCGAGCAGCTACAAATGGAGGTTTCACGTTAACTACACCTTCAAGCGGAATCCCCAACCATAAATATTGTTTATCTATAATGATAAATGGAAATGAGACTGATTGCTGTATAAGCTTATCAATTTTCACATTATCAATCTTCATCTCTGTTACAGCAGTAAGTGAGATTTTAGTATTTCTGTTATTTAATATATCCTTCCACTCATTTGTTAAAAGTTTCCCAGATGGCAAACCTAAAATGATCGATTGCTTTGCTTGACGGATGTCCTCTTTCGTTTTTTCAAGCTTTTTCGCATGGATCCAGGTTAAGTTTGGGTGTTGATTTCTAATCCATGAACCGATCTGATGTGGTAATACTTCCTGCTTATTTTTAAATTGATGATCGACAAGCTTTCGAATTGTTTTATTACGATATACTTTTTCTTTAATAAATTGATGATCACAAATATGAATGAATTTCCCTTTCGTTCTTGTAATCGCAACATTTATTAGTCTTTCACTGTCTTTTCCGACCAACAACATACCTGGACGATCTTGCGGGTAACTATCCACCGTATCAAACAACATAACATCACGTTCACTTCCCTGAAAACGATGAACAGTGGCTGAAATGATATCTGATTGTTGCAGCTCTGTTGAATATAGGTCAATTAATAAGGATTCCATTAAAACTGCCTGAGCTCGATATGGAGTTACATATCCAATTGATCTTGACCCAGCTATATAAGATTCATGGATAATTTGAAAAGATAGGAGTAAGTGCCACAAATTAAATCTTGAATTAGATGTTTTTTCGCGGAGACAGTGATATCCCGTAAAACTACTATCTAGAAGAACAGAGGAACGACTTGCAAATGGTTCAGCTGCAACAATTGAATTCCTAGCAGTCTTTACACTTTCATGATCACCTACTAATGAATCGTAAATATATTGATTCGTAAAGGATGAAACGTCTGGATGCATTCTTCTTTGTTCCTTTAACAAAAACAGATGAGGATGTAATTGTTTACCGTCGTTCAGCCAATTTACAACCCCGGCCTTATGAAATATATCCTCTCTTAACCATTCATCTACAAATGGATTTCTTGCCGCTGCTATTGGCGGAAGTTGTTTAAAATCTCCACAAACAATAAACCTCTGTCCCAATGATGAAGCAAAGCCAATTTGTGGAACGTATGCCATACTTGCTTCATCGACAATAACTAGATCATAGTCTTTTTCATAAATTGCCGGGTCATTGGCTGCCTTTGAAAGAGTTGTTCCAATAATCTCTGCATCTTTTACAAATTGAATTTCTTTCTGACGTATCTTTTCTAATATATTGGCAAGTTTTCCTTCTATTTCAAGTAAACGTTCTGAATCTCGTTGACTAAAAGATCGTCCGAGATCGATTTTTATTAATCTTCTCTCTTCTTGTAAACTAACTTTTTTTACAGCTAAATCTGGATATCTTTTTTGAATTAGCTCGTTTGTCGTAAGAGAGGCTTCAGACACAATTGCAGTCTGAGATCCATACCGTAACAAATCTCCTTCACGAAAACGTCCTTTTTTATCTATAAACCGAGAAATTTCATTCATAAGAACATCTACAGCTTGATTACTTTGAGAAAGTATGAGAATTCGATTTCCCTTAAAGTATTTATTGGCTGCTGTCCTCCCAAGTGTGTATGTTTTACCTGTTCCAGGCGGTCCCCATACAAACGTAACAGGGTTATATTTACTTCTTAGAATCAATTCATGAACATTCGATTTTATGTTTGTGATCGGATGTTTTGCTTCGTTTGAAGGATTCATCAGTCTTTTTATTCGAGCACGTTTTCGTTTATTTTCTTTTATTTCTTCTAATCTCTCGTGCAGCTGGTCTAATAATTCCCAAGGATCATGCAATAAGAATAAATCATCTAGAGGATTCCGTAATGATTCTTCTAAAGAGACAATCACGCTTTTCCCCTCAGATGAAAGGACTCTTCCATTTACTGTTAAAGATCTAGATTCCATTCTTATGCTCGAGCCGATTGGAATTCGTAAAGGAACATTTGTGTCAAAATAATACGTAAATGTTCCATCATTTGATATTATTTCTCCATTTTTTACAGAATATTTCGTGCTTCCGTATGTCTTTAAATGCATGATTTCAGCTCTTAAAGCTTTTTGCCATGATTTTATATAAAAGTTTGTTGATTTCATGTTGTCAGCTTCCTTATTATCATTTAGAACAACTTGGTGTTTTCATGGTCACCGTCCCATACTATACCATCTAATGAACTGAAAATCTATTTGACTTGCTAAATAGAATTCCCACTTTTCGGAAGAGGAGTGCGGATTAGAGATTTAGCAAAAATGCAGGATCTAATGATACCTGTAAAGGAAAATAAAAAAGGGAGTAAAATCAAAATTGATTCCCCCCTAAACACAACCACTTCCACTTTATTTATTTGTTAAGGTAAAACTTTTTTCATCGAGTAGTGATTCACTGATCACCATTTTGTTAACTGCACTAAACAGGGCTTTTATAGAAGATGTCATAATATCTACATCAATGCCACAACCCCAGAAGACTGTTCCATTTAAAGCAGTGATACCTACGAAAGATACAGCGTTTGATTCAGATCCTATTTCTTGAGCATGCTCTTTATAAACCAAATTCGTATAAGTAACTCCCATTTTCTTTTGAAGAGCGTTGCTAATCGCGTCTAGTCTACCATTTCCACCACCTGCTATTTCTTGAATCTCATTTTCCATTTGAATAGCTACGATGGTTTGGAAATCATCATGCTTGCTAAACCTGTAATTAACAAACTCAATAGGATCTTTTATATTTACATATTCCTTTAAGAATATTTCATAAATTTCATTTGGCATAAGCTCTTTATGTTGACGGTCTGATACATCTTTCACACAGTAGCCGAAGTGCTCTCGCATTTTTGGTGGAAGATCAAGTCCATATTGCTGTTCAAGCACATAGCCGATCCCTCCTTTACCAGACTGGCTGTTGATACGGATGACATCAGCTTCATACTCTCTGCCAATATCTTTTGGATCAATCAATAAATAAGGAACTGTCCAATTCTCACACTTGTTTTCTTCGTGCCATTTCATACCCTTAGCAATCGCATCTTGATGTGAACCTGAAAATGCAGCAAATACAAGTTTTCCTCCATATGGTTGTCTCTCATAAACCTTCATTCTTGTCAGGCGCTCATATATTGCACTAATTTCTTGTATATTTTCAAAGTTAAGCTTAGGATCAACACCATGTGAGTACATATTCAGTGCAAGTGTAACGATATCCACGTTCCCTGTTCTTTCCCCATTGCCAAACAAGGTACCCTCAATTCTCTGTCCGCCTGCTAGGACTCCTAACTCTGCATCTGCTACACCGCTTCCTCTATCATTATGCGGGTGTAGCGACAGAATAACATTATCTCTGTAGTTTAGATGATCACTCATGTATTCAATTTGACTTGCATAGACGTGAGGCATGGACATAGATACCGTAGCCGGGAGATTAATGATTACCTTGTTATCAATTGTTGGACGCCATACATCCAGGACCTTATTACATATTTCTAGTGCGAAATCAATTTCTGTACCGGTAAAACTTTCTGGTGAATACTGAAATTGAAAGTTACCTTCGGTTTCATCGGCATATTTTTTAAGAAGTTCTGCTCCAGTTACAGCAATTTCGATTATCTCTTCTTTTGATTTTTTAAAGACTTGTTCTCGCTGTGCTAAAGAGGTTGAATTATAAAGATGCACTACGGCTTTATTTACACCTTTAAGTGATTCGAATGTCTTTTTAATAATGTGATCTCTAGACTGGGTTAATACTTGAATTGTTACATCATTAGGAATCAAATCTTCTTCAATCAATGTCCGTAAAAAAGTATATTCTGTTTCCGAAGCTGCCGGAAAGCCAACCTCAATTTCCTTGAAACCTATCTTTAATAGCAATTGAAAATATTCTAGCTTCTCCTCAAGGCTCATGGGAACAACCAGAGCCTGGTTCCCATCTCGAAGGTCGACACTACACCAGGTAGGAGGTTCTGTAATATACTCTTTTTCAGTCCATTTCAAACTTTTTACTGGGGGCATAAAATAGCCTCGTGAATATTTTGTGAAATTTTCCATTTATAGATCATCCTTTCTATGATTAAAACTTACTTTTAGGATGGGATGAACACAAAAAAGCCTTTCATCCCTAATTTAATAGAGACGAAAGACTTTGACATCTTACGCGGTACCACTCTAATTCATACCAATTCAACGGTATGCACTCTTAACGGATAAGGGTATTCAAATACCTTATATCCTCCTACTATAACGGTTAGGATCCGTCTCAACCTACTCTTTTGCAATTTCAGCGAGCTACTTCAAGGCGAGTTCGAATTTTTTCCACGGCTGTTTCTCACCATCCAACAGCTCTCTGAGCGCTTTAAAAATTCTACTATTCCTCTTCAATATATTTTAATATTTTGAATATTATACCAAGTATTTTACTGTTCTTCAAGCTACTTCTTTAAAATTTTTTTATATTTTTTATAATTTACTTGTAAGTATATACCAAAAAGGGTTGCTTAATGCTGCTTAAAGTCCATGTTTTCCTTTTTTACGAAATCAAAAAAATAAAAAGACATTTCATTTACTGTTATTACTCTTTCATTGAAGATATACAAGAAGTTTTCTTAAAGGAGATACAATTGTATATTAAAATCAAGCAAGTTAAACAAGCAGATGGACTTTTTAGCTAAGTCATTTAAGCGGACGGTCTTACTTATGAAAGAACGGCATTGTTACTTGTAATTTCTTGATTATTAAAACATCCTGATACCTATTTTGGTATCAGGATGTTACATTCTTATTACACTTATTTGTTTAATTTATCTAAAATAGGATAAAGTTCTTCAAGATGTGTAATTTCAAAATCTGGAATAACCTCATTACGTTCCTTATCATGTCGATTAATCCAAACCGATTTCATACCGATTCTAGAAGCTCCAAGAATATCTGTCATTAAATTATCTCCAACCATGATAGCTTCATCTTTTGATAGATTCATTTTTTCTAATGCATGTTCAAATATAGTTGCATCTGGCTTACCTCTTCCAAATGCACCTGATATAATAATTTGTTCAAAATATGGCACAAGCTCAGGAGTGATCTCTAATTTTGTATTTTGAAGATCTGGTGATCCATTTGTTAATAATAGCAAGCGATATGAACCCTTTAACTCGTCTAATACCTTGAATGATTCATCATAAACAAATGGTTTCTTGCGTCTTTGCGCTGGAAACTCTTCAGCCAATTTGGCACCGAATTCAGCATCATCAATTCCACAGGCTTTCAACCCTCTTGTCCACGATTCTTTACGATATGTGGGAACGATTTCCTTCATCTTTTTAAAGTTATCTTCATCATCTAAAAAATTACCCCAAAGCCCCTCAAATGGATTAATTCCAATCATTTGGGTAAATTCATATGTTTCATAAGTAGAATATAGTTCTCTAGCTTCATTACGTACTGCTTCTTCTAATTCATTTGGATTGATTCCATACTTTTCTTTTGCCAATTGACAAGTTCCAACAAAAGCTTCTTTCACACTTTTTTGATCCCATAATAATGTATCATCTAAATCAAAGAAAATTGCTTTAATCAAATTTCTTTCCTCCAATTCTGTAAACTATCATCATATGCAAAACTCATACTATTCAAACAATAGATTACAGAGATTTTCTTAATAAGTAAATAGGGTTAGGAAAATCCTTTTAGAAAAACAAAGATTTATAATTTAAATGGAACTTATTTATCGTCAATCATTGTCGATTTGTAGAAAGCAAAATGATATTCGTTTATCGAAACACTGTAGATTAACTTCTTGAAAATGTAATTATTTATTAAACATCTCATTATAAGCTCCTGATGAAACATAAAGAATCCAAACTATTTTGTCATTTGGTTCGATTTATTACAAAATAAAACCTTAAAGGTATTCACTCTAAAGTTTAAATTTATGTATGGATAGACTTTCGTTTTTATACCGTTGAACCGCACGGAGTATCCCATTGTAACCTGTACACCTACATAAATTCCCTGATAAATAGTCGAGAACTTCTTCTTCAGTTGGATGATTATTTTTGTCTAACAATGATTTTAAAGCAATGACCATTCCTGGTGTACAATACCCACATTGAAGAGCACCTTCCTCCAAGAACGCTTGTTGTATTGGGTGGATTGTTTCTATTGCAACTTGTTCTATTGTTTCGATCACTTGATTATCAACTTGGTAAGCCATAACTAAACAAGCATTAACAAGGTTTCCATCCATTACAACAGAGCATGCCCCACATCTTCCAATTTCACATGAAATCTTTGTGCCTGTTAGGCCTAAATCATTTCGTAAAATATCCACTAAACGATAAGCAGGGTGTACCGCTAGGCTGTAAGACTGCCCATTAACCATTATGTTTATGTTAATATTGTTTTCTTCTTCTGCACTGCTCTTATTTCTAAGACCCTCTGTGTTCATTCCACTACCTCCTGCTGATCAAATAAAAACGGAGTTAATTCTAGAGCATTCAATAATTCTTCAGGAGAAACAGGTAGCTTGCTTACCCAAATTCCGCAGGCATTATGGATAGCAGCCGTAATAGCCGGCGCAACAGCAACTGTACCAATTTCACCTACACCTCTAGGACCAAAAATATCACTTTCAAATAATGACTCATCAACATCAACATTTGTAGAAAGAGGAATATCTTTGATTGTTGGAAGAAGGTATGAATCAAAATTCTCTGTATGATATCGAGCATGTTCCATTATTGAATCTTCAAATAGTGTAAAGCCTAACCCCATAATGGCACCACCTTCAATTTGCCCTAAATATCCTAGCGGGTTTACGACCGGTCCAGCTGCCACTGAATGGTCAAGCTTCGTTACTTTGATTCGGCCAGTTAATTGATCAATTTCAACCTCTGCTGCTACGGCTGCATATGTGTGTAAATAATGCCCTCCAATAACTGCATCAGGAGTTGTCGGGAAGTGATATTGAGTTGAGCAAACAGGAAGATTATGAGAAAAACTCTTCGCTAATTCTTTATAGGTGATGATCATTTTATTCTTAACACCTTTTTCCCATACACCCCTTTCTCCGATGAATAACTTCCTTTTTTGAACACCAGTTACACTTGATGCAGCATCCAAGATTTTATCTCTCCACGGTTCCTTTAATTTATTTATTCCTTGCCAGATCATATTTGTTGAACGAGAAGCTGTCGAGGAGCCTGATGCAGGAACGAGATCTGTATCGCCAATAACGATTTTTATATCTTCTTTTGCACAACCGAGCATATCTGTCATCATGATTTCAATTGAGGCAAGTAATCCTTGACCAAATTCTTCAAAACCGAATGCAATTTCTATTTCTCCCTCTTTTGTCAAGGCGAGCCGAGCACCAGAAGGATCAGGTCTTCCAAAACCTAGACCGCCTCCATGCATCGTGATGGCAGCACCTCTCCCTCTTAAACACCAATTATCTTGTCTTTTCAGGGGAGCTGTAAGAATTGTTGAAGACTTAATCATACTTAGGACATTTTTGGCACCATCGTTAGCTACAATTCTCTGACCAAGCGGTCCCAGGTCTTCTGCATTTCTTATATTTATCTCACGCAGCATCAAGGGATCCATCCTCATCATTTCTGCCAGTCTATCAATCTGAGATTCTAGGGCAAACGTAACCTGATTCCCTCCAAAACCTCTATACTCTCCTGATACTCCGTTATTTGTAAAAACTGATATACCTTCTATATCAACATGTGGAATAAGATAAGGTCCAGTTGAGTGCTCAACGGCAAAATCGAGTACAGCTGGTCCTAAAGTGGCATACGCTCCTGTATCAGCAATGATCTTAACATAATGCCCTACTAGTTTTCCCTGTTCATCTGCCCCTGTAATCATTTTCATTTTCATAGGATGACGTTTAATTCCAGCTCTGACTGATTCACTTCTCTTGTTATGCAGTTTAATTGGTCTACCTGTCTTTAATGCAAGTAATGCCGCATATGGCTGGATATTTAACTCATCTTTACCGCCGAATGACCCGCCAATTGGGCTAGAAATAACTCGAATATCACTTTCTGGCATCCCCAGTATTCTAGCTAACTGCATACGATCCTTAAATCCGTGTTGAGTCGCTGCATATACGGTAATTCCCCCATTTTTATCAGGAACTACCACTCCTCCCTCTGTCTCCATGTAAGCATGCATCTGTCTTGGCGTTTCATACGTTTCTTCCACTACATATGGACACTCTTTAATAACATTCATTACTTCTTCACTACTTTTATAACCTGCTCGGTGAAGGATATTTCCACCAGGATGAAGTTTAACTGCAGATTGCAATAAGGCTTTTTCAGGATCATCAATCACTTCAAGCGGTTCATACTCAACCTCAATCAACTTAATTGCTAGTTCAGCAATTTCTTCACTTTCAGCAGCAACCGCTGCAATTGCATCACCTACATACCTTGCCACATCGTCACATAAAACTGGCTGATCGGGAAAAATCAATCCAAATCGGTTCATACCTGGAACGTCATTATGGGTCACTACAGCTTTAACGCCTTCTAATTTTTCGGCATTCCCAGTCGAGATCGAAAGGATTTTTGCATGTGGATATGAACTTCGTAACACTTTTCCATAGAGCATATTTGGAAAAATTAAATCAGTTAAATATTTTAGAGTGCCAGTTACTTTTGCTAACCCATCAGGCCTTACCTTCCATTTACTTGGGAAATTTTCTCTTACAAGTCTCATTTATACTAAACCTCTCTTTCCTGAAAGATGTTCATTAATTCAGTGACAAGTAAGTTTGCTGCTACTTTTCTTCGATACGATTCACTAATAAATGAATCCGAATAGGAAATAAATTCTTCGAGTATTTCTAAGTACAAGAACTTAAATAAATTTTTATTACAACAATTTGTTTCTAAAATTTTTTCTACGTTAATTAATCTTCTTGGATTGTTGTTGCCTCCTCCGACAGCAATCCGGATATATTCAAGTTCATTAATATGTTTTTTCTTCCATTGTGCGCAGATTGTAACTAACGCAGGGGTAAAGGCTTCTCTTCGCCCTATCTTTTTAAAAACGGATTGGTCACCAGATTTTTGAATTGGTATTCTTATCGAAATAATAAGATAGGTGGATTGTTGTGCCTCCTTTTGAAAATGAAGCCATTCCCATAATTTCACGACCTTTGTCTTATCTAGTACTCTTAGTTTTAATTGCGCATCTAATGCTAAAAGAGCAGGGATTGTATCTCCAATGCCACTCGCAACATTGCCGCCTAGAGTTGCACGATTTCGCACTGCAGGAGCGGCAATGTTTTTGCACGCCTCACCTAACAAGGGAAAATTCTCACTGATAGTCGGATTTTCAATACATTCAGAAATTGTCGTGAGCGTGCCTATTTCAATAAACTGTCGCCCCTCTTGCTCGAAATGGATGATACCTTTTAATTCGTTAATAGTTGCCAAGTTAATTAATTTTCTAGTAAGAGGCTTACCTGCTTCCCAATCAAGCTGGATAAGTGTACCTCCTGATATATAAACTCCATTTGAGTTTTGTTTCATCAATATTGCATCATCTATTTGCTGTGGATGTTCAACTGAAATGGAAGACCTTGTCATGACGTCTAAATCGTTTTTCACTGCGATCACCTAATTCTTCATAAAATTATTAATAAAAACGTTATGTTAGAAGAGTAATCATTTTATAGAGTAGTAAATAAAGGAAGGAGAATTTCTAAGGAGAAACATAGTTTTTGGCTCAGGAAAACGATCTAATTGAGTTAATAAATGTTTTAGCATATTCATACTCTTCTATCGTATCAATATCAAAGAGATGCTCTGAACTCATTGCTATGCTCATTCCTTTTAAAGCACCATTTTTAAACAAACCTCGAGCACCTTTATCACCATTGATTGCCATGAGTTCTTTGAATGCTTTTTTATGAAATATTATTGGGGGCTTTATTATTTCACCATCTGAAGAAGCAACATAAGCATACTCACTTTCCGCTTCATTTATCAGGCGATTTATCATACTAGTTGTCACAAATGGTTGATCCGCTAGAAAAACAATAACAGATTCTGCACCCAATTGTACTGCTCTTCTGATACCAGTACGAAGGGAATATGATTGACCTAAATGGGACTGCAAGCTAATGATGTTCTCCCATTTTGTTGAATAAGTACGAAGTACATCAGCAGAATTCAGCCAACTTGCTTTGATATCATTAGTTACAATAAGTAAGTGGTCTATATTCGATTTCATAATCTCTGCTAATGCTATTGCGCCAAGAGGTTTTATAGATAATGGTAAGGATAATTTGCACATACCCATTCGTTTACTCTTACCTGCTGCAAGATAGATCCCAATTATTCTCTTCATAATGCCATATCCAACCTCCTCGTCTTATTTTGAATGAGCTCCGCAATTACACTAATTGCTATCTCTTGTGGACCTTCTGCTCCGATCGATAAACCAACCGGAAAATGAACCCACTCAGGTATATCCATACCTCTTAATAGCCTTTCAGCACGGGTTTTTGAACCTAAAATTCCTAAATAACCTAGTTTCTTTTCTACTAACAACTCGATAAGTTGTTTATCTTTTTCATAATTATGGGTCATTAAGACGACAGAATCAGAAGTTGTAAAGGAAAAGGAAGAAACAAATTCATTTGGTGTAGCAATAACTGTTTTATAAGCAAAAGGAAAATGCCTTTTATTACAAAAAGCAGGCCTCCAATCAGCAATAATCACTTGTAAACCTGTAAATTGCGCAAGTTGTGCGAGTGGTATAGCATCAACGCCTGCCCCATAAATAATAAGTCTTGGTCTTGCCAGTATCTTTTGAAAAAACAACCTATCACCTTGATTGTCAAATAACAACGTGCTATTATCTGCTACATTTTTAATAGTTGGTAATGCACCGTTCCAATTACCAAAAATTTCTCCAAATTCGGTATAAAAAAGATAATCGGTTATTTCGTTGCTCTTTGAGAATCTTTTTATATGCACGATATTCACTCCGTTATTTACAAAAGTCCTTACTTTTTGAATGTCCTTGTAAACCTGTGATGTGACAGTTTCAACGACTATTTTTATCTTTCCATTACAGCCAGCACCTTGGCCCCATGACAGATCATCCTCAGCCGAGAGATCATACGTTATTATCGTTGATGATGGCTCATAAAAAAATGGTTTTACTCGTTCAAATACGTCCTCCTCTAAACATCCGCCACTCAAAAGTCCAACTTGGAGACCATCTTCATGAAAAAGCATTGTTGAGCCTGCTCGTTTATATGCAGACCCATGGACATCAATAATGGTAGCTAATACTTTTTTGCCTGGGTGTTGACAAACATAATCAAGTATTTCATATATGTCCGAACGCATACTTTTCCTCCTGTCCCTAAGTTCCAATCATCCTATTTTTCGTTGATTGTCAGTTAGAAATTCTATTCAATAATCGTTTAATCGAATGATTCGCCTCTTTTAAAACTATCTTTTTATCAATTGTTTTCATGATCCGATTTTCCATAACTACTTTTCCATTAATAATGGTTGTTTCAACATCACCTCTTGTTGCTGAATAGACGATTCTTGAAATTGGGTCTACATCATTTGATGGATATGTATGAAAGTCATTCAAATTTAATATAACAACATCTGCTTTTTTCCCAACTTCCAAACTGCCAATCTCTTTTTCTAACCCCATTGCAGTGGCTCCGCCAATTGTTGCCATTCTAAATACTTTGTGTGCATCCATTGTGGTTGGACCATGTTTTGGTTTTTGAATGAGGGCTGATAGTCTCATTTCATTAAACATATCTAAGTTATTATTACACGGAGCACCATCTGCTCCAAGACTTAGAAATATATCGTTTTCAAGCATGTCATGTGTTTCAGCAATACCTGAAGCTAGCTTTAAATTCGAACCTGGACAATGGCTAACTTTTACACCCTTTTCTCGAATAATTCGTTTTTCTTCTTGATCCACCCAGACACAATGTGCCAATATAAGCTGTGGGTTTGCTAGACCAATATGATCTAAATAAACGATATTTCTCAAGCCACGTTCTTTTTCAACAATCTCAATTTCTTTTAAATTTTCTGAAGCATGAGTATGGACCATTACTCCATAGTGCTTTGATAAGTCTCTAACCTCCAACAGTAAATTTTCTGTACATGAAATGACAAATCTAGGTGAAAAAGCATATTTAATTCGCCCGTTATCAAAATTATTCCATTTTTCTAACAAATCAACACTTTCTTGAATTGACTCCTGCGTGTTTTCTAGTAGATTAACTGGTACTCCTTCACCTTGGTCCATCATTACTTTACCTGCAAGGGCACGAATTCCACTTTCCGCAATTGCCTGAAAAGCATGATCTGTGTAACGAACTGTCTCCATATCAATGATAGAAGTAGTACCGCTTTGAATAAGTTCTCCAATACCTAACATAGCCGAATAATAAATGGATTCTTCGTCATGTGCAGCCTCAAGCGGCCAGATTTTTTTTGCTAACCAATCTAGTAATTCTAAATCATCAGCCTGCCCTCTAAATAACGTTTGACAAAGGTGAATATGGCTATGAATGAATCCTGGTATGATCGTTTTACCTGTTGCATCAATGATTTTATCAGCTAAAACACCATCTATCCCTTTGGAAATCTCAACGATCCGATCATCTTCAATAAGAAGATCTCCATATATAATTTCATCATTTTCATTCATTGTAATGATCTCTGCGTTTTTAATAAGTATTTTCATGAATCCCGCTCCTTCTTAACGACTCAGCACCCATTACGTTTATGTAAAATAAAATAACATCATTTGGTAGATATATTTATAATAAAACGTAATAATGCAATTGTCATTGTATAATTTAACCAAATCGCTTTAAGTGAATTGGTTATTTTAGCCAAAAATCCCTTCTTTTCTAACAGTTGATGTTATATTTTATTACAAACCTTGCACTTAACAATATAAACAAATAGTAAAATCTTTACCTTTTTCGTCCGAATATTTCAGACTTCCTATGAAATTAGAAAAGCAACAGTTATTTTAAAAACAAACTGTTGCATAACTCTTCTGTTTCATAAATAAATCCATCTAAAATACGCTTACTTTATTCATTTATTCATTCTTATTAAGATCAATTCATTTAAATGACTGGATAATATTGATCATATCTTGGATGACAGTAAACCGGCGGTCTAGGTCCAATTTTTGGCATCTGAAATGGATAGTGTTTAAATTCATAAATAATATGTTCTTTCTCATCTGTATGATTTATTAACAACAACTTTACTTCATATCTATATTGATACAGATTCATTTTATTTCCTCCTTGGTACATTTCCCTTTATTGTTCACCATATTCTTCAATTCACATGAATGAGCCCGTACAGCGCTCACCAATTAGAATAACAGGCACCTACTTAGCCTAATAAACATAATTTATTCAAATGTATATCTTTGAGGAGGATAAACATGCCGTAAGCTAAACCCAATCATGTTAGTCAAAGCAAATATCCAATACATCCTAATTACGGAAAAATTACTCGATATGAAGAGATACCGATCACTGTCCCTGAGCAACACCAGCTTCGCCAACCTGGTGTAGAAAAAGCTATGGTTCCAAAGCCTATTATTGAAAATCTAGATTATAAAGGCAGTGAGAAACTTGCAGGAAAGGTTGCACTCATTACAGGTGGCGATAGCGGGATAGGTGCTGCAGCTGCGATTGCATTCGCAAAAGAGGGCGCAGATGTGGCCATCGCTTATTTAGATGAACATAAAGATGCAAATTGAACTAAGAAGAGAATTGAAGAATTAGGACAAAAATGTATCATGTTGCCTGGTGACTTAAGAGAAAAACAACACTGCATTGACATTGTAGAAGAAACCATTAACACATTTGGTACTCTCAATATTCTCTGCAATCATGTGGGTATCCAATTTCAACAATTAAGTTTACTTGATATAACAGATGAGCAGTTTGATGATACTTTCAAAGTGAATATATACTCACATTTTTATACATCAAGAGCTGCACTTAAGTATTTAAAGAGCGGTAGTTCCATAATAAATACATCTTCTGTAGTTGCGTTTTATGGTAATGACCAACTTATCGATTACACAGCAACGAAAGGAGCAAACATAGGTTTCACTCGCGACTTAGCAAATTATTTAGTAAAAAAAGGCATCAGGGTAAATGCAGTTGCTCTTGGACGAATTTGGACACCTCTCATTCCATCAAGTTTCTCTGCAGATCAGGTTTCATCAGTAGAAAATCCAATGGAACGTCATGGTCAGCCCTTTGAACTTGCTCCTACCTTTGTTTACCTAGCATCCGATGATTCTCGGTTTGTAACAGGACAAACACTTCATGTTTACGGCGGGCAATGGATGTCCTCTTAGCTCTGAAAATAGGAATCGTTCAGAAAAAAATAAGAAGTCGATCTTTACATACCAATAGATCGACTTCTTATTTTATACAATTGCTATTTTATTTAATATAAATTCTTCCACAACTTTTGCTACTCCATCATTCATATTCGTATCTGTTACAAAATCAGCGATATTTTTAATATCATCTGGAGCATTTCCCATCGCGACACCAAGACCTGCAAATTCAATCATCGCTAAGTCATTATAACTATCACCAATCGCAATGACTTCATCCTGTTTAATCCCGCAATGTTGAATTAATTGATGTAAACTCGTTCCTTTTGTTACACCCTTTTCAGTAAACTCTAAAAAGAACGGTTTCGAACGCATAACACTAAATTCTAGTAATTCAGCTTGCAGCTTTTTTTCAACTTGTATTAATCTATCTGGTTTTTCGACCATTAACACCTTAACCACTGGTTCGGTGACTGCATCAACAAACTTGTCAACAACTGTTATTGGCAACCCTGTAAGTTCTGATTCAATTGTTGTAAAGGGATTCTCATCTTCTGTAATAATGTCATCACCAACATATGTATGAATATACACACCTTCACGGCGACTTATTTTATATAAATTATGAACTGCTTCAGGTGCTAATGTACTGCTAAACAATTCTTGATTGGTTTGACAGTTTAAGATTTTGCCGCCATTAAATGATAAAATAAAACTTCCATATTCGGCCAATTCTAACTCTTCGGCAATATGTTTCATCCCTGAAGTAGGGCGACCTGACGCTAAGACAACCTTCACACCTAATTTCTGAGCTTCCATTAATACATGCTTTGTGCGATCTGAGATGGAATGATCATCTCTTAGTAAGGTATCATCTAAATCTAATACAATCATTTTATATGTCATTTCCTGTTTCCTTTCTTTTTGAGCAATATCTATTATCCTACTACAAACAGAAAGGAATAGGGACATTATTTCGGTAAATAATTAAATCATTTATCCTTATTTATGCTGAAAAGGACATTTCCCTTCAATAGGTTTCACATCATCACCTATAAAATACTGCTTCCACTCACGATGTTCTGGATCGCCATAATGACTTATGTTAGGGTGTTTAGGAAGTTTATCCCACTTTTCTACTCTTTCTCTTACTTTTTCCCGAGACATTATCCCACCCTTAGATGTACCCTCTAACCCTTCAAAAATTCGTCTTGGCTGAAATCCGAGAACAAGGCTTTTTCCTAAATCTCTCGTTTTTCTTTGTTTGTATGCCGGCGCATTTCCAAATACAAAGAAAGGTTCTTTTGCAAACGAAAATGCCCATAAATGATGATCAGGATCTTGAGGAATAGTTTCAGGCCATGGTTGTTGATCTGCTTCATGTAAGAATTTTATGATATTCCAAAAATACTCACGATAATATTCAATAGACTTTTCCTCTTTTTCCGGCTCTACAAAAACGAATAACCCATGCCTCGTAAGTTTCGGTGCCTCAAAAAGCTTAATAAATGCTTCAATTGTATTTGGCAGACTTGTCCAATCATCATGTTGTATAAAAGAATAACGTAATTCACCTTTCTTTTCAGCTGTCATTCCAAAGTAACATGGGAACGTCTTGTCTGTTACGATTTTATGGAACGTATTATATTCACCAATTACCCAATTTGGTACAATAGAAGGATTGACCATATCTTCTTTTTCTAATAAATATGTAGAAGTTATTTCCATCTTCATCACACTCCATTCTTCTCTTAGTAAAAAACCTTTACCCTTTTGAACGAATGGTTAATCATTTTACTTCGATTATTAGCCCATCTATTAATCTATTTTTCAAATAATTCTCATGAAAAAATTAGATAAAAAAAGGATTGGCAACCAACCCTCAAAAAGGCTATTGCCAACCCGAATTATATTTTAGAAGCTGCTTGTTTAGCCGCTAGTACTTGCACTTCAAGAGCCCCATTATTAACGATTGTTTTAATCATAACAGGATAATCCTTATTATTCATAAATTTAAAGTCTGGACCGCCCCATGATACCGTTGCATCTTTACCGACCGGAACATAACCTACAGCTTTAGAATGTGAATGTACTTCAAGAATTTCTAATCCTGCATTTGCCACAGCGTTATATAATGTAGATGATGTTTGACAAATACCTCCACCAATTCCATCTACAAATTCACCATTCACAATTTCCTTAGCCTTTTGATAGCCTCTTGCAACAGTCCGCTCACCGACAATTAAATTATAATAAAAACGATCTCCTGGTCCTAACACAATTTGATCAATTGCATTTGCAGAAAGAGCAATATTGTTTGAACGCCCTGTGACACTAGCATTATATGTTGTTCTATAGCTGCCTAATACAACCTCATCGATCCCTTTAATGGTCTCTTGGGATACATTTGGTGCATTTACTTGAAGTGGCAGTTCAATTTTTTTATCAAGTGCTCGAATATTCTTTAGTGTTTCAACAAGTTTTTTTTCATCTAGAAGGACACGATTACTTCCTTCTGTTAACTGGCCATTGCTCAACTTTTTAGGTACCATTGGTTGGTCTAATTGTTCAGCTAAATCTTCTGCGAGCATTTTTATCTCGTTATCATATTCTTTTGATTTTTGACTTAAAGTTGATTTAAAAGTATAGATTATTTCTTTAGAGGTAGGATGAATTAACTCAACCGATCGTTTTACTGCTGCTTTCTCAACTAGTTGTGAAGCATGTGTCGCCATATCCTTCACTGTCAGCTTCTCCTCATTTTGATTCCCGCTTGCCAAACTTGAACTACACCCTGAAACCATCATCATTAGTAAAATTGACGAAACATATTTTTTATACATTCTCTCTCCCACATTTCCCACATAATATTCGCTTCATAATGTAAATAATTACACAATAAATAACCCTCTTATATATATTTCGTATAATATCAAAATATCCTTCATTATGTAAAAAAATTCCTAAATCTAGTAAAAAAATAATATCATTTTACATACTATACTACTACATTTTTAGAAAAAATACTTTTTTATCATTCAATTTTTATTGTATTTTTTAACTACATATAAGACGGATGATGACTGCTTTTTGTTTCAATTTTTCTAAAAAAAGACCACTAATAAATTAGTGGTCTCTTTCAATCATGCTTATGGAATTACTTCACTTCAACTACCCAATTAAAGACATCTTCATATACGCCTGTTTGAATACCAGTCAATGTGTCATATAATTTCTTTGATAATTCCCCAGTTTCTCCGTTGTTAATCAACATTTTCTCTTCTTTATAGAAAAATTCACCGATTGGCGAAATGACAGCAGCTGTACCTGATCCGAATGCTTCTTCTAAAAGGCCATCTTTGTATGCTTGATATACTTCTTCCATTGATAAGCGGCGTTCTGAAACTGGTACTCCCCAATGGTTTAATATTTGAAGGATTGAATTTCTTGTCACACCTTCTAAAATACTACCATTTAATGAAGGTGTGACAATTTCTCCATTAATCTTAAAGAAAATGTTCATGCTTCCAACTTCTTCAATATATTTTTTTTCCACACCATCTAACCAAAGAACTTGTGAGTAACCTCTTTTTTCGGCTTCATCCTGCGCTTTTAAGCTAGATGCATAGTTACCACCTGTTTTCGCTTTACCAGTTCCACCCTCAACAGCACGAATATACTGATTTTCAACAAAGATTTTTACCGGATGAATCCCTTCTTTATAATAGGAACCTACAGGTGAAAGGATAATCATAAATCGATAAAATTTAGATGGAGCAACACCGAGATAATATTCAGTTGGAATGATAAATGGACGAATATATAAGGATGTCCCTTCTGCAGTTGGAATCCAGTCTTTATCAATTGACACTAATTGTTTAAGCGCATCAATCAAAAACTCTTCATCAATTTGCGGAATACATAAGCGATCATTTGATAAATTTAATCTTTGGAAGTTTTTATCAGGTCTAAACAATAGAACTTTGTCATCTTTTGTTCGGTATGCTTTTAATCCTTCAAAAACTGTTTGGCCATAATGGAAAACCATCGATGACGGACTTAAAGTAATTGGTTCATATGGAACAATTCTAGGATCATACCATCCTTTTGAAGAACTATAATCCATAACAAACATATGATCAGTAAAAACGCGCCCGAATTCCAGTTGATTAGAGGCTGGCTTTTCTTTTTTGGTTGTACTAAGTGTGATGTTAATTTTATTTGTCATAGCAAACTCTCCCAGTTCAAAATAATATAAGCTTGTTATTTTTAAAATAATAACGATAATTAATTCAATTTTCTGTATTACCTTATTTTATTCTTTTACTAAGTAGTTAACAACTGTTTTTCGACAAAAGATTCAAAATTATCTATAAAAAAAATTATTTTATACCAATTTTGACGTTATATTCATATAAGGAATCAGACATTTTTTAATGACCAGAAAATCTATTTTATTAATTTTTGAATATATTTGCCTTGTCAATTGACGAAATGACTTCTTTGAGCTTTTCTATACTTTGGATTAAAGCAATTCGGACATACCCCTCACCATTTGGACCAAACGCAGATCCTGGTGTAACAACCACATTAGCCTTATCTATCAAAGTATAAGTAAATTCTACAGATGTCCATCCTTTTGGAATCTCCGCCCAGAGAAACATCCCTGCATCAGGCTTTCTTATCTCCCAGCCTATTTCTCTTAACCCTGTAACTAATAGGTCCCTTCTTGACTGATAAATTTTTCTGCTTTCTTTACAAAAATCTTCACCATTCTGCAAAGCTTCAATCGCTGCATTTTGAATTGGCAAAAACACTCCATAATCTAAATTGCTTTTCAACTGCTTCATAGCTTGAATAATATCTTTATTACCTGCTAAATATCCAATCCGACTTCCTGCCATATTGTAGTTTTTAGAAAATGATGAAATTTCTACACCTACGTCTTTCGCACCTTCCACAGATAAAAAACTGACAGGTTTATTGTCATCATAATAAAGCTCCGAATACGCAAAATCATGAAGGATAAGAATGTTATGCTTTTTGGCAAATTCTACTACCTTCGTAAAATATTCTTTACCCGCTAACACAGGAACTGGATTACCAGGAAAGTTTAAAATCATCATTTTCGCTTTTTCTGCTATTTCATCAGGTATCTTAGAAAGGTCCGGCAAGAAGTTATTTTCCTTTAACAATGGCATAAAATACGGATTTGCTCCAGCCATAGCAATGCCCGCCGTATATGCTGTATAACCTGGATCTGGAACTAATATAATGTCCCCTGGATTAGCAAAAACCATTGGAAAATGAACAAGCCCATCTTGCGAACCCATCAGCATAATGACTTCATTTTCATGATTGAATTCTACTTGATAATTTTTCTTATAAAACATCGAAACCGCTTGATTAAACTGGGAAGTACCAGTTAATGAATATCCATATTGATCCTCTTTCAACACCTCTTTTGCCAGGCTTTTTGTAATAAAATCTGGTGGAGCTAAATCTGGACTACCAATACTTAAATCAATTATTGGTGCACCTTGACTTAGTTTTTGCTTTTTATAGAGGGAAAGTTCACTAAAAATTGAAGGTTGAAAAGACTTCATCCTATTTGATAATGTTATTTGCATCTAACCACTCCGAGATAATATTTTCATATAATTGATATTTTTCTGAAAATAAGTGTACCACAATTCGTAGTTATACAGGAATAATAAATGTTTATTTAATTATTGGAATTGACGATTTAAAATTGTTTCCCTATAATGAACAAACTGAACATATGTAAAGCTAGGTGATGTAAATTTGGAATTCAAGATTCGTTTTTTGTCTTTTTTTGTTATTCATGCAGAAGGAAAAGATGCGGATTCAAATAAATACTTTAAACACTTTCAAACTTTAAATGAGGAAGAATATGAAAATAGTGAATTAAAGGATTTCCTGGATGGGGAACTTAAAAAAATTATAAAAAGAAAAGTAGAAAAACATCCAAAATCAGAACAAGTTCCTACAAAACTTGGCCATTTTATCGTTGAACCAGGTCACGAGTTAGATTCAAACCCTAACTATAATCATTTTGATCGTACTTTAACAGCTGCAACAAAAGATGATTTCACTGAAAATAGTGAGCAATTTGTTCGTGCCTACCTTGATACAAGTGCTGTCCGTGGCGGTGTCTATTTAGTGGTTACAGCCATTCCAAGAAAATATTGAACATAAATTTTCATTTATTCTAAAATGTGACTTCGAACCAAAAGTTGCATCTATAGTTGATGAATCAACTCTCATCAGAAAAGTTGAGATGGCGATCACTACGAAAAATATGAAGTCAATTCAATACCCCTACATGCCTGAAGAAGGGATGATTGAATCTGGCGAGCTGAAAATCCACCAAGCATCACACCCCGCTACTTTGAGGATTTCTTGAAATTTGTCGAATATGGGGAGTCAATGCCTGAAATTATGAAAAGTCAAGTGATGACAATGGTTCAAGAGCATGTCTAAGAGACATATGAAGAGCATAGTCAAAGCAAGTCCGAAGCGTGAAGTACAAGAACGACTAACGACTGAACAGGTTGTAGAAGCGACCGCAATGATTGTCGAGAATACACCAGAAGCTGTGTTGAAAATGAAGCTTGGAGATACGCATATTAAGGGAGTGCTTGCCGATTTTGCTGAGAATGTAGCATTTAGGAAAGATAAATGAACGATATGTACTGCTTGTTGAGGCAGATACGATTGAGTTTGAGAAAGGTGTCTCCCCTATTGAATTTCATTAGCCTGATGATTTGCATGAGATTATAGAAAAGATTATTCACAAGAGTCCTGGGGATGAATGATTTTAGTTGAGACTTTTTTTAAGTGTCCAAAAATGTAACCGCTAATGTAATAAAAATATTAACTTGATCTTGTTAAAAGATTTCGTACATTTGAGAGATAAAGATCGAAATAAAGAATGCTGACTGAGAGCATTCTTTTTTGTTTTTCATTCATTACTCCTCTTTGGAAGCATAGAAATAAAACAATTTTTTAGTTATTTTTAAAAGGTATTACAAAAGTCCTCTCCACTCACAGGATTGTTTCTTATTACTTTACATGCAACCGCAAATAAAGTTTCGTATCGATACCCACCTAATTATTTTATTAAATTCAACTTCTATTTGAGTAAGATGTACAAACAGGTTTTTAATTTATGAATAACATATTAGAAAATAAAAGAAAGGATGTGTTTTAAATTAAAAGATATGTAATTCCTCATAGTTATTATACAAAAACGTTTGATTGTTTTCCTCACTTTCCACCAAAACGAAAAAAATGCGATTCTGAAAGTCTAGTCCAAAACGTCCATGTCAATGTCACTTTGAACAATGAAAAAGATGACTGTAAAAAGAATCACAGGTGTAATGAAGATCATCATATGAAAGATAATGATTGTAAGTGTCACCCTAAGAAAGATTGGAATTGTTGCAGCCATCATGATAAAGACTGCGATGAACATCGCAGAGATGATAAGTGCTGTTGTCATAAAAAAGATTACGATGACCATTACAGAGATGAGAAATACCATTATCATTGCAGAGATAACAAGTGTTGTTGTCATCATGATAAGGGCTGCAATGAGCATAAGAAAGATGATAAGTGCTGTTGTCATCATGAAAAAGGCTACTATGAGCATAGGAAAGAGGAAAAATGCTATTGTCATCATGATAAGGGCTGCAATGAGCATAAGAAAGAGGATAAGTGCTATTGTCATCATGAAAAAGACTACTATGAGCATAGAAAAGAGGAAAAATGCTGTTGTCATGATGATAAGGGCTGCAATGAGCATAAGAAAGATGATAAGTGCTGTTGTCATCATGAAGAAGGCTGCAATGAGCATAAGAAAGAGGAAAAATGCTGTTGCCATCATGATAAGGATGACAATGTAAAGAAAATAAAGAAAAAGTCCGAAAAAAAGTTCAAAAAAAAGTTCAAATAAAATAAGAAATGTTAGGGCTACTATTAAATTTTCTAGTAGTCGAAAATCTCTAATTAAGATGGACAGTATAACGCTTGCGTCGGACTTAAATGAGAAATAGTATTTAATCCGTCGCACGTATTGTGTACCGAAATTAGTAAAGTACGGTTTTATCAAAACATTTGTGCGTGATTGTCATATTTAATTTATCAATACCATATTCTGTTACAGCCGCATTTTCCAACGAAAGAATGCGGCTTTATTGTATCATAACAAAGAATTGTCTAAATTAAATTTGTATAAACGGCTATGTTTGTTTACTCTTATATTCCAAGCTATATGAGTTTCATACAAAATAGATTATTAAATATTTTACTAAGTAATTGAATGACAATACAAATTATGCGGTAACAGCAATAGGTACAACTTTTGGAAAAAGACCTTGTTCTCCCTCTATAAAGCCTACTTTATGCGTCTCGATATCACTAGAAAACAATAGAGGTACTTTGGGATATTTCTTTTTACTTACTGATTCAATCCAACTAAAGAATTCAGTTTCCCTTTTAAAGTGTGCTCTTGGATTGTGCAGAGTCCAAGGATCACCATAAGGAATCACCAAGGGTAATAATAAAGTTAAATACATGCTGACAACACCTCATATGTTTTTATATACAATATGGAATTAGTGAAAATTTGCTCAAAGGTTTTAAAATTATTATTTTGCAAAGTATAATTTTAAATCTTCTATCCATTAAATTCTCACGTTATAGTGTGTCTTGCGTGTAAGGAATACATTATTATTTAGGTTCCTTGATACATTATTTGATTAACCTAAAACTGTTAGTTTATCTTAACATCGGAGTCTTGTGATATTAATACATCATATTTACTTAGCCTTTCCCCATTTTTATACAATTAATTGAAGTTATGGCAAATGAAAAAGCATGAATCCGGTCTAATACCGAATTCATGCCCAGAAAATTGCTAGCCTATACTAGACTATTTTTTTGTACAGTAATCGTCCATGCTGCATCACTGAGTTGTTCATAATTTGTTATAGTATGACCTTCTTCAGCAGCCCAGCGAGGAATACTTTCTGTTGCTTGTGTACAATCAAAATTAATAACCAATTCATCTCCAGAACCGATATCTTCAATTTCTTTTTTTGCTTCAATTAATGGGAAAGGGCAAACTTGACCCATAACTTCTAATGTTTTTTTCATATCTCATCTCTCCTATGCCGTTGTTACTGTTGTAGCAGAAGCAACAGTTTTTTTAATTCGTGGTCGAACAAATACAAAATAAGAAGCTGTCCATGTACCTAATATCATAAATAGTAATGCAACCCAACCTTGCCATGTCATCATAGCAGTCATGACTAATCCATTTCCAATTGAACATCCGCCAGCTAAACTAGCACCAAATCCCATTACATTTCCACCTATAAAACTAGTAATACCAGTTTTTGCATCAGGCATTCTAAAGCGAAATTCCCGACTTGCCTTTGCGGCAATGAACGAGCCTAAGAAAATTCCAAGTACAAGGAAAACGCCCCAATTGATTAAAGTTTGATCACCTGTTACTAAAAATTGAAGAATATTTGCAGACGGAGTGGTAATTCCAAGACCACCTATTCTTCCTGTCGCAACACTAAGCGGCCATGCAAGAATAGCAATGATACCGACTAATGTAGCTGTAAAAAATGGATGCCATCTTTTTTCAAATAGTAAATGAGAAAGACCAGTACGCTTAGGTTTCATTTGTGGAATGAAAACTTTTGGCTTTTTAAGTTCTCTAATAACTATAGCTGCCACAATCGTAACCAAAACGACAATAAAAATCCAAGTTGGTATTCCGGTTGTTTCAGAAATAGAGTTACTACCTAGTTGAACAGATTGAATAGAAGTATTTACTGGCATCAATGGACCAGATTTCATAATTGCACTCATAGCCATATAACCAAATAGAGCGATCCAGCTTCCAAGTAAGCCTTCCCCAGCCCGATACCATGTTCCTGTAGCACATCCTCCAGCAAGAACAATTCCAATTCCAAAAATAAAAGAACCTACTATAACGGCTAACCAAGGAAATGCACCTGCTGAAAATTCAAATACACCGAATTGAATTAAAGCAAATACACCAACACTTTGTACAGCGATTGCGATTAATAAAGCATAAAACATACGATTATCTTTCGCAATATACATATCTCTAAAGCCACCAGTTAAACAAAAACGCCCTCTTTGCATGACAAAACCTAGTAATATACCACAAATTAGGCCAGTTATTAACATTTGAATCATGGCTATCCTCCTCGTTAATTCCTAGTATAATTATATGAATTATTTCGTTTCATTATAAAATAAGTTGCAGCATTGATCAATCTTTTATATAAAATTTTAATAAAAAATTTAAAGAACATAAAAGTGGCAAGTCTTTTTAATTTTATCTCTGTTAGTTAAAGATCGGAACACATGACAAATCCAATCTGAATTAACCTTGAATAAGAAAATGAATCGGCTAATTTGATTTTTTATATTGTTTATTCATAAATTAATTTATGAATGGTTATAATATGAAAATAAAATTAGGAGGGTAAGACTATGTCTTCAAGTCAAGTGCCTATTTCAGCTTCAGAATTAGCAAATTTGTGGATGACCTATCAAGAAAAAACAATGATGCTCAGGGTATTAGAGCATTTTATAGAGCACGCGGATCATGAAGAAAAACTACTTTTACAAATGCATCATGAAAATGCTGCTAAAAACGCTGAGAAGATTACAATCATTCTCCAGCAAGAAGGTGCAGTAGTACCTATTGGTTTTACTGAAAGCGATATACATAAAGGTGTTCCAAAATTATATGACTACATGTACGATATATTGTACTTGCATATGATGACTAAGGTTGAAATGAGTCTTTATGCTCTGTTTACAGGCATGTCCTATCGAAAGGATATTGAGGACTTTTTTATAGGATTGACTGCAAAATCTCAGGAAATGAATAGTCTCTCAACCCAACTCCTACTAGAAAAAGGAGTCTTAGTACGCCCGGCTTTAGTTTCAATGCCAAAAGAAGTCCATTTTGTTAATGATAAAAATTATATGGATGGTTTTCATTGGTTTAGTGAGAAGAGATCTTTAAATACAGTTGAAGTTTCACTTATCCATCATGCGATCGAAACAAATCTTATCGGGATGCAATTAATGATTGGCTTTGCTCAAGTAGCTAAAAATCCTGAGGTACAAGATTATTTTGTTAAAGGTATGAAATTATCTAAAAAAATTGAGATTGATTTAGGTGAATTTTTGCGTGAAAGTTTTATTGAACCGCCAGCTACACATGCAGGTAAAGCAACAACATCAAAAACAGCACCTTTTTCTGATAAATTAATGATGTATAATTCCAGTTTATTAGCTTCATTTGGACTTGGTAGTAATGCTTTAGGCGGTGCATTTAGTTTACGTAGTGACTTACCTGCAAAAATGGGGTTTCTTGTAAAAGATATTTTCACTTTCGCTCAAGATGGCGGAAAGATTATGATTAAAAATGGCTGGATGGAAGAACCTCCACAAATTGAAGATCGCAACAAGTTAACAAATTAATGGGGATTGTTCGATTCATACCTTTTATTTAAATGAAAAATAGAAGTGAGTGCTAAATCGGCAATCACTTCTATTCTAGAGTTATCTTTGTATATGCATTATATTTGCAAAAGAACAGATATGTAATTTCAAATAATTATGTTAATTATTTTGTTCAATTTCTTTCTTTGACACTTTCACATCATATAATCCTCCTTCTGAACTATGATATATTCTGGCTTTGGTTTACCAAGCCTTGCTTTATGACCTGCAATATGTGCTTCACTTTTCCCCCATATTTTCCAATAATCTTCATATTTCTAATTTTATACCATAACCTGGAGTAGTGATCTAGTCACTTTTTCTTTATGTTCGATTGGTTATACGGATCTGTGCTCGATGATATAAAAATTGAAACCTTTCCTTTTGTTATAGCTCTTGTAAGTTCCTTACTTAATATAGTTCCTGCACCATTCTTCATATCAACCCACTTCCCCCACTCTATATCCCGAAAGAGTGATACTGGCATTTGTCTTACATACCAATATGAACAACCGAATGAACATCCTGTATAAATGTTAAGCGAATGGCTATAACCGGAAAAGATATCCAGTGCCTTTATTTAATATAGTTTTTGGATTTTTATAGAATAATTCACTTTTCATGATATTTACTTTCTAAGAAAGCTTGTTTTTCTGCTTGGAACATTAAATTAAACCTTTTCGTTCAATATCCAAGAGATCACTCTTCATATCCAATCCACCTCTGTAGCCAGTTAGATTTCCATTTTTACCTACTATACGATGACACGGTACGGCGATTAATAAGGGATTTGCACCAATTGCAGTACCTACAGCACGCACAGCAGCAGGTTTTTTTATAATATTGGCTATGTCAGAATACGTTTTCGTGTGACCATAAGGAATTTCACTAAGTGCACTCCAAACTGCCTGTTGGAATGGTGTTCCCTTCACATCATATGAGACAGTAAAACATTTCCTTTTCCCTTCTAAATACTCAATTACCTCACTTTCATAAGGTATTAGTATTTCACGGTCTTCTGTTAGAGGAATTCCAGGAAAACGCTTATTTGCCCAAACTGACAATTCATCAAACGGCATATTTTGAGAACCTACGAAGCATAAACCTTTTGCAGTTGCTGCAAGATATAAATTCCATTCCTTATAATTTAGCAAAGACCAATATATGGTCAGATTATTTTTTGTACTCATTTCATCACCTATTGTAAATTTTGCTGTATTTGTCGAAATTGATTAGGAGTTGGTCCTGTTTTCTTTTTAAACAAGGTTACAAAATAGGATGTATTTGTTATACCAACAGTGCTTGCAATATCCACATCAACTTTATCAGTATGCAGTAAATATGATTTAGCTGTATTTAACCTGACATTTTGTATATATTGCACAGGCGTTATCCCTGTTATTTTTTTATATGTACGTTGCAAATGATAAGGGCTACCATGGCTAATATCTGACAAAAATTTCAGTGTTAGCTTTTCAGTAAAATGGGGATCAATGTATTTGGTGATGGTATCGATCAATTCATTATCAGGTAAGAGTTCATTAATTGGGTAACAACGTTTACAAGGGCTAAACTCTTCAGACAATGCTTGTTCAGCGCGAAAAAAAATACGGACATTTTCTTTTTTTGGCAAGCGTGATTTACATGAAAGTTTACAAAATATCTTTGTGGTTATAACAGCTTACAAAAATTGATTGTTAAACGCAGCATCATTTTCTATATATGCCTTCCATTTTTCATCTGCCAATAAATGATCATGATAATAAATTTGATTGCTTTGATTGTCAATCATACCTTTACCGGAAATACTGGACATTATTCACACCTCAATATTAATTATAACAATCATTCACTGTAATGGAGGATGTAAGAAATATTATAGTAAGATTTTGAAAATGATCTATTTATAAAAATTGCTTAAGAAATTTCTATTGTTCTGGCAAATGCATTTTGAGTTGCCCTGTAGGTGTAATTGATTTTTCAGGAATATCGCTGATATATCCCCATTACGCCTTGCTCTATATCTGCATTCTAATTTTTAAGTTAACTTAAAATTTCTTATAAAAGAAAAAACAGCCAAACATCGGCTGTTTTCTGTTTATAATTCAACATATACAAATGAAGTTATTAGCCTATTAAAATGTATTATAAATATTCTCACATGTTTCAGCTGTTGGTTCATAAAAACAATGAAGTTTGTAACGAGCAACATGCGGTTGATTATACCATTGTGGAGGACAATCGCCAACTGGTCGAAAATACCATAAACTAAATCGTGCCGGCCATAACCTTTCCCCATTAATAACGCGACGTGCTAACCGTTTTTCGCTTTCCCGAGACCTTTGTTAGAAGTAACCTTTTATCGTAGCTTCAAAAGCATGTGGTTGATAGATCATTTGCGGAATCGTACGCAGTCCTTTAAAATCTGAACAATTTGCTCTAATTCGGTTAATCCCCACATTTCCTACCATCAGCATCCCTTGTATCCCTTCGCCCTCGGCTTCAGCTCTAAGCAATCTTGCTAAGAGGTCGATATCTGCTTCAGTAGCCTTCACAACTGCCATGACATCACCTCCATTGAATGTACTCCTGTATTTTATTGCATATTAGCAAGGGCCATCACAACTATTGCACTAGACAAGATTTAATACTTGTAAAAAGAGAATAATCCTTTATAAATTCATCATTTATTAAATAGGAATTATTTAACCTTTTCGAGCTTTTCAATTTTTGCCACAATTGCGTCGGTCAATTCTTTTGTCATATCTACAAGGTTTTTCTTTAATTGGGAATTAACCATTTTTGCCATTGCCCCTTCTGACGTAATTTCGAGGTAACCTATCATGGTTGTGTTCTTTTCATCTATTTTCTGTACTTCAAAATATCCGCTACCTGTTGCTTTTTCATTTATTCCTGTCAGATTAAAAGTTACTTTCGAGGGTTCAGTCCAGCTAATAATATCAACTTTTAATTGGATCTTTTTCTTAATTAGTCCAAAATCACTTTTAAACATCCAAATTGACTCTTTTTCATTGATAATTTCATGCTCAATATATCCAGGTACAAGCGGCGCCCAATTATCCATCACGCTTACAAAGTTCCAAATTGAATAGATTGGTAAATTTACTACAACCTTATATAATTCGCTTGGCATCTATTTATCCCACCTTCGATTTGGATTAATCAGTAAAATTGGTATTCAAAACAATATGTAAATAGGAAAAATATTATGCTATTTCGAATGAATATAATTGAATAAACATCCTATCTTAAGGAAAAAACATCTTGTGGATGTATATATGTAGGTATAAATAATCTTCTAGGCAAACATTATTGATAAAGGTAGTTGATATTTGCAGAATATTTCAATATAAAATAAATTATTCATTTATAGAATTAAATGGGACTTTAACATGATGAAAGCCCCATCTCATTTTCCTACGAAACTTTGATTATTTTATAACCATCTTAGAGCAATGGTCAGGTGACAGCATTCAGCAGTACCTACTGTTGAAGATAACTTTAGATGGATTCCATCTGGGTTAAAAGTAGTTTCAACTTTTGATTTGATTCCGGTTGATTTAATTAGCTTGTCGACTTCATTCTTATTTGATTGTTGGGCAGCTGACATGACTTTACCAGCAAATATTTTTGAATCTGCTAACCGATTTAAAACGAGACTCGCATCCTTCATCAACATTTGCATTGATTTTGCTGATTGCTCAAAAAAGGTCGGATCTACATCAGGAAATTGTCTCCTCGGACGTTGGTCATAAGGTTTATATGGCATATATTGTACTTGTCTATTAGGATATCCGTTCACGTCGTTCCCCATATTATAATATATTGGATGACAAAAATAATAAGGCACATTAAGCATCTCCTTATCTTTATTAAACACTCTATAATATACGGTAAAAGAACCTAGTGGTGATGAGTTTTTTATATCATTCACGTAAAATATTGAATCAAATATAGAATAACTACTGCCAAAAATATAGGGGTGATTGTTCTAGCAAACCGTTTTATTCTTTTTTTAACAAAATTTTTATTATAAGTAAAAAGCTCTCGATGCTCTTCCATTAAAATCCTCCTGTATAAATCAGCTGTATTATTAATCTATTCGTAATGTAAGAAAACAGTTAATATAAATGACTTATACTCAACCATTTCCTCTATAGTTACCAAGAATAGTGGATGCAGCTATTTTTCACCAAAATAAAAAGCCCTATGTGGATTCTGTAATCATAGGGCTCATTATTTATTGATGGGGAGTAATATCTCAACAATTGTCCCACCATCTACTTTACTTGAAAAGTCGATTTGACCTTTGTGTGACTCAACAATTCTGTAACTAACTGTTAATCCCAATCCAGTTCCTTTTTCTTTCATTGAATAAAATGGTTCGCCTAAATGCTTCAATCTCTCTTCTTCAATCCCACATCCATCATCTTTAAATTGTATATATATCGTTTCTTTATCTTTCATTCCAACAAGGACTTGTATATGTTTTGCTGCTGCCTCAATCGAATTTTTTATAATATTTATAAATAGTTGTTTGAGTTGATTTGGTTCACAATCTATTAGTGGCAAATGTATATTTGTTTGTATATCCAGCTGAACATTATAAAGGTTTGCTTCAGATTCTAATAAGGATTGAACATTTGCTAACAGTTCGTTAATGTTCCTTTTTTGGAATTGTATTTTTTGCGGCTTTGCTAATACTAAAAGCTCGCCTGCAATAATATTAATCCGCTCAAGTTCATCAAGCATAATTTTATAATAATTTTCATTCTCATTACTTGTTGTTTGTAAAAGTTGAACAAACCCTTTTAATGAAGTTAATGGATTCCTAATTTCGTGAGCAACACTAGCAGCTAATTCTCCTACAACAGATAATTTTTCTGTTTTACGAAGTAATTGTTCTGTTTCTTTTTCTTTCGTAATATCAGCTGCATATCCAATGAGCCCTACTGTCTCATTATTAATAATCATAGGGACAGCAGTACATCGAAGTATTTTCTTTGCTTTATCTTTCGGATTGATTTCTATTTCTTGATTAATCCATGATTTATTTTCTTTCACTACATCTCGAAACGCTTTTATTACACGGTTCCGATCTGTTTTTGAGATAAGGGATATTATTGTTTTTTGCATATATTCTTCGATTCGGAATCCTGTATATTCGTAAAAATGTGTATTTGCATTAGTGAGCTTCCCATGCAGGTCAATCATATATACTAATTCAGGGTTAAACTCAAAAAGTGATTTATATCGTTGTTCACTCTCAGCTAATTTCTTTTCAGCCTCAATTTTCTCTGTTATATCTCTGCCCATTACGACTAATTCTTGTCTTGCACCATATTCATCAAAAATTGGAATTTTCATCGTATCAAATGTTCTAAGTGAACCATCATATTGAGGAACTTTTTCTATGCATCTACTTGGCTTCGCTTTTAACCAAGCCTCTTCATCTGATATTTCACAAAATCTCAGTGCATCGCCATAAAAATCAGTATACTTCGCAAGCTCTGAATCTTTTTTTCCTCGATAATCAACATGTTGGAGTTGAAACATTTTTAACGCAAACTCATTAGCTCTTATCCATCTTCCTTCTCCATCTTTGAAATTAACAAAGTCAACCATTGAATTGATTAAGATATTTAATTTATTTTTTTCTTGTTTTTCGTTTTCATAAGCTTCTTTTTTTAATATTAAATAATATATAAAAATGCTAGTTAATACAATAAATATGAAGCCTTTAACATTTTGAAAAACAAATAGTTTTTCTTTCGATATATCGTTAAGGACAATATAGTTGTCAGTGATAACGATCCATAATGAACTAAAAACGATATAAAGAAGTATTAGTTTTAATTTATTTGGCATATCAATCTCCTTGTACAATAACCCCTAAAATGTATTTTACTATAATTTAGTAATATATTACATTATATTCAGTTATAAACGAAAAAAAAATGACCTATAGTGTAAAGAAATTACACTTTAGATCATTTTCATTTTAATGCCTTGTATATGATTATACTAAAACAGTGCTACCCATTAAATAACGATCAACTTCACGAGCTGCTTCACGACCTTCATTAATCGCCCAAACGATTAAGCTTTGACCGCGTCTAGCATCACCTGCTGCAAAGACACCCTCAATATTTGTTTGGAAGTTACCGTATTTTGCAGCAACTACATTTCTAGCTGTTGTTTCAACATTAAACTGTTTTAATACAGGTTGCTCAGCCCCTTCAAAACCAATCGCAATAAAGACTAATTGAGCCGGCCAAACTTTTTCTGTCCCTGGAATTTCCCTAAAGTAATACATTCCATTTTCATCTTTAAGTTTTTCCATTTGAATTGTGTGAAGCTCTTTTAGATTGCCATTTTCATCTGCAACAAGTTTCTTTGTTTGAATTGAATATTCACGTGGGTCCGACCCGAACTTTGCTTCTGCTTCTTCATATGCATATTCCATTGTAAAAACATGTGGAGCTTCAGGCCACATATTCTCTTTTGTCCGAGACATTGGTAATTTTGGATGTTTCCCAAATTGAACAACACTTTTACATTTTTGACGTAGTGCAGTTGCAACACAGTCCGCACCAGTATCCCCACCGCCAATGACAATAACATCTTTACCTTCTGCATTAATAAACTGTCCATCTTCAAAATTAGAATCAAGATAGCTTTTTGTAGAAGTTGTCAAATAATCCATAGCTAAGTGAACACCTTTAGAATCGCGGCCTTCGATGACCAAATCACGTTGTTTTTGGGCACCAACACAAAGGATGACAGCATCATATTGTGAACGTAATTCTTCTGCCGTAATATCTTTACCAACTTCGGTATTTGTAATAAATGTAATACCTTCTTGGCTTAACAGATTAATACGTCTCTCAACAATACCTTTATCAAGCTTCATATTTGGAATACCATATGTTAATAAACCACCTGGACGATCAGCACGTTCATAAATTGTAACAGAATGTCCAGCCTGGTTTAATTGGTCAGCACTTGCTAATCCAGCAGGTCCTGATCCGATGATTGCAATTCTTTTCCCTGTACGTTTTTCTGGAATACGCGGTGTAATCCACCCATTTTCAAAGCCTTTTTCAATAATCGCTTTTTCAATGTTTTTAATTGTTACAGCTGGATCAGAAATAGCAACGTTACATGATCCTTCACAAGGTGCAGGGCAAACTCTTCCTGTAAATTCTGGAAAGTTGTTTGTTTTTATTAAACGGTCTAATGCTTCCTTCCATCTACCACGGTAGACTAAGTCATTCCACTCAGGAATTAAGTTATGAATTGGACATCCTGAAGTGAAACCATTAATCTCAGTACCAATATGACAGAAAGGAGTAGCGCAATCCATACAGCGCGCTCCTTGTCTACTTAACTTATCCTCAGAGAAAGGAGCTGAATATTCTTTCCAGTCATTTAGACGTGTCAGCGGCTCACGTTCAGCCGCCTCTTCACGTTTAAATTCTAAAAATCCTGTTGCTTTCCCCATCTTCCTCTCCCCTTTCTACTGTACTACTACTTTAGAACGTTCTGTTTTTACGGAAGAAGTCTTTTTATCAGATTTTGCATTTGCTTCAAATGCACTCATAACAGCTTCTTCATTTGTTAATCCAGCTTGCATTTGCTCATTGATTTTCTCCATCATACGTTTGTAATCTTTCGGTATTACTTTTACAAACTTAGGAAGGACTTCATTCCAATTATCAAGAATAAATTCAGCCTTCTTACTGCCGGTGTAATTGAAATGCTGTTGAATCATATCTTCCAATTCACTCAGTTCAAGTTCATCAGTTAAGTCTTCAAGCTCAATCATTTCTTTATTACATAAATCATTAAATTGTTCTTTATTATCAGCAAATACGTATGCAATACCACCAGACATACCAGCACCAAAATTCTTACCTACATCACCGAGGATAACCACACGGCCACCTGTCATATATTCACAACCATGGTCTCCTACACCTTCAACAACGATATTTGCTCCACTGTTACGTACAGCAAAACGCTCACCCGCACGTCCATTGATGTATGCATCACCACTTGTTGCTCCAATGAATGGTACATTACCAATAATCACATTATCTGCAGGAACAATGCTTGATTTTTCAGGTGGAGCAACAATAATTTTACCACCCGATAATCCTTTACCAATATAATCATTTGCATCTCCAGTTAAGTACATCGTCACACCGTTAGGAATAAATGCTCCAAAACTTTGACCGGCAGATCCATTAAATCGTAGTGTAATTGTATCTTCAGGTAAACCTTCTTCACCGTATTGTTTCGAGATTTCACTACCTACAATCGTTCCAGCAACACGATTGATGTTTTTGATGTTGAAAGTTGCGTCAATTGGTGTCCCTGTTTCAATAGCTTGTGCAACTGCAGGTAAAATTTCAACCATATCAAGTGATTGTTCAATTTTATGGTTTTGTTTGATTTTTGCTGTACGGGTACCTTCTGGTTGATATAAAAGTGTTGATAAATCCAAATGTTTCGCTTTCCAATGAGCTTTTGCTCGCTCACTTACTTGTAAAACATCTGTGCTTCCAACAAGGTCTTCCATTGTTTTAAAACCAAGCTCAGCTAAAATTTCACGAACTTCTTGTGCAACAAAACGCATATAATTCACAATATGATCAGGATCTCCTGTGAACTTATCACGAAGTTCAGGATTTTGTGTTGCAACACCGACAGGACATGTATCTAGATGACAAACACGCATCATGATACAACCCATAACAACTAGAGGTGCTGTTGCAAATCCATATTCTTCTGCACCTAAAATTGCAGCCATAATAACGTCTCGACCTGTCATTAACTTCCCATCAGTTTCAAGGACAACTCGATCACGTAGTCCATTTAACATTAATGTTTGATGTGCTTCAGCTAAACCTAGCTCCCAAGGCAAACCAGTATGTTTAATACTTGTTTTAGGAGATGCACCTGTACCTCCATCATAACCACTAATGACAATGACATCTGCAGCACCTTTTGCTACACCAGCTGCAATTGTTCCAACACCAGACTTTGAAACGAGTTTGACACTGATGCGTGCATCGCGATTTGAATTTTTCAAATCATGAATAAGTTGTGCTAAATCTTCTATTGAATAAATATCATGGTGTGGAGGAGGTGAAATTAAACCTACACCTGGTGTTGAACCACGAACTTCAGCTACCCATGGGTAAACTTTATTACCTGGTAGTTGGCCACCTTCACCTGGTTTTGCACCTTGAGCCATTTTAATTTGCAGTTCATCTGCATTCACTAAATAGTGACTTTTCACTCCAAAACGTCCTGATGCAATCTGCTTAATCGCACTTCTGCGGTTATCACCATTTTCATCAACAATATAACGTTTAGAGTCCTCTCCACCTTCACCACTATTACTTTTTGCACCTAAACGATTCATCGCAATCGCCAGTGTTTCATGAGCTTCTTTACTTAATGAGCCAAATGACATTGCACCTGATTTGAATCGCTTTACAATTGAATCTACTGATTCAACTTCATCGATTGATATCGACTGTCTATTCGTGTTAAAAGAAAATAAGTTTCGTAGGAATCCAATTCTTTCTTCGTTTGCAGCTTCAGAGAATTTCTTAAATAATTGATAGTCATTTTTACGACATGCCCATTGAAGAGTGTGTATTGTTGATGGATTAAAAGCATGATGCTCTCCATTTTTTCTCCATTGGAAATCACTACCAGAATCTAACGTTTTATCCACTTTCTCTGAGTAAGCATCTTTATGGCGTAACACTGCTTCTTGTGCAATCGTTTCTAAATCAATTCCGCCTAATTGTGATGCTGTGCCAGTAAAGTAAAGATCAATTACTTCTGAACTAATACCAACAGCTTCAAAAATTTGTGCACCGCGATAACTTTGAACAGTTGAAATCCCCATTTTAGACATTACTTTTACAACGCCCTCTGTAATGCCTTTAATGTATTTAGAAACTGCCTCTTCGTAACTTACTGAAAGACTTCCGTCTAAAACCGCCTCTTTATAAGTAGCAAACGCTAAATATGGGTTAATTGCATCAACACCATATCCGATCAAAGCAGCAAAGTGATGAACTTCTCTTACCTCACCTGATTCGATTACTAAGCTTGCCTTCGTACGTGTACCTTGGCGAATTAAATGCTGGTGTAAGGCACTAGCAGCTAATAATACAGGAATTGCGATTTTCTCCGAATTCATTTCACGATCGGATAAAATAATAATATTTACATTTTCTGCAATTGCTTGATCAGCTTCAGCACAAAGGTTTTGTAATGATGATTCCAAATTTTCAGTAAACAATGTGTTTAATGTTCTACTTTTAAACCCTTCATGAAGATTTAATCGTAACTGAGCTAATTCATCATTCGAAATAACCGGCGTATTTAACTGTATTCTACGTGCATTTGCTTCATTAGGATGCAGAATATTGCCTTCAGTTCCTAATAATGTCATTGTTGACGTAACAATCTGTTCTCTAATTGCGTCAATTGGCGGATTCGTTACTTGCGCAAATAGTTGTTTAAAATAATTAAAAAGTGATTGTGGTCGATCAGACAACACTGCAAGTGGTGTATCATTTCCCATAGATCCTAATGGATCCTTACCTTCTGTAATCATTGGAAGTAAATATTTTCTAACATCTTCATACGTATATCCAAACGCAAGTTGACGTTCATTAAAATCAACAATAACTTCCTCTACAAAAACTTCAGATTCATCAAAAGTGATTAATTGTTCTTTTAGCCACTGTTGATATGGCTCTTGACTTGCCATTTCCTCTTTAATTTCTTCGTCAGAGATGATACGGCCCTCTTCTAAGTCGATAAGCAGCATCTTTCCAGGACTTAAACGATCTTTATATAAAACATTTTCTTCCTCAACCTCAATTACACCAACTTCAGAGGAGAAAATGATATAATCATCTTTAGTAACATAATAACGTGCAGGACGCAGGCCATTACGATCTAATATTGCACCAATTTGTTTTCCGTTTGTAAATGAAATAGCTGTTGGACCATCCCAAGGTTCCATCAAACAACTATGATATTCATAAAATGCTCTTTTCTCAGGGCTCATGTGAGGATTCTCTGTCCAAGGTTCTGGAATCATCATCATCGCAGCATGTGCTGGTTTACGGCCAGCTAAAACAAAGAATT